>JANMHK010000013.1:0-9945 GCA_031375135.1 Sphingobacteriales bacterium
CCATTGAATTTCTCCAGGACTCGCTTGACATAGATGAAAGGCCCCGTTTTGAAGTGGCGGACAATGTGAAGATGATCGTCATCAAAACGCCCACGGAGAATAATTCCTTTAACGATAGTGATGCATACTATATCACCATCCCCATTTGCATCATCCTCACCCACCACCAGATCATCACGGTCAACTCCTTTGAGAATGGAGCGATCAAAAAGTTCCTGAATACTTTTCAGAACCGTCATCCCGATAAGCGGAACATGATGGTGCTGAAGATCTTTGAAAAAGTAACCCAGGCGTTTATCGAATACCTTAAGGAGATCAACCACAGGCGGAACATGCTTGAACAACGCTTATATGAAGCGAACAGAAATGAAGAGCTGTTCGAACTGATGCGCATTCAAAAAAGCCTGGTCTATATTGTTACTGCGCTTCGTTCCAATGAACTCCTGCTGATCAAATTGGAAAGAACCAATATGCTGGGTTTGAATGAAGACGAAAAAGAACTGCTGAACGATCAGATCATTGACATGTCACAGGCCCTTGAAATGGCCAACATATATACCAATATCCTCAGCTCAACCCTCGATGCTTTTGCCAGTATCATTGCCAATAACCAGAACCTCGTATTGAAGAGGCTGGCGGGTATCACCATCATTCTGCAATTCCCATTGTTGGTTGCAAGTGTCTATGGCATGAATGTGCCCATTCCCTTCCAGGACAATGCCCATGCATTTTATATACCAATCATTCTAGCGCTCGGTATCTCCATTATCATGGCTTGGTTTTTTGTAAAGAAAAATTGGTTCTGATGTTCAATATCCGCGTGTATGGCATTCTGGTAGACGACAAAAACAGGGTCCTGGTATCTGACGAATTCATCCGGGGAAATTACTATACTAAATTCCCGGGCGGTGGATTAGAGTTTGGAGAAGGAACGCGGGACTGCCTGAAACGGGAATTCATGGAAGAAATGAACCTGCGGGTCAGGATCGGAGAACACATCTACACCACTGATTTCTTTCAGATGTCGGCATTCAATCCGGAACACCAGATCATCTCTATTTATTATTTCGCGCATGCCCTTGAAGATATCAAAGCACCTCTGCGGGATAAGCCTTTTGATTTCGATGAACGTGAAATGAAGATGTACGCCGAAACTGGCGAAACGGAAACTTTCCGCTTTATTGAAATAAATGATTTTTCTGCAGAGTCGGTCTCTCTTCCTATCGACAAAGTGGTTGCAGGGATCATCCGGAAAGGACAAGACGGCCTAATCCACTAATTAGCTTCTGACGCTTTGATCGTCGCTAATAGCCTTTCAACAATTCGTTCTTCACTAATACCCTTTCAACGCTTCGTTCTTCATGTTCCGGGCCGTTTCCGTACCCAGGTATTTCTCGCAGGCAAAATGGATCAGGTAGATCACCGGGGTAAACAATAAGGCGATACAGAATTTATACGCGTAGGCAGTAAAAGCCCAGGCCATCGACTGGCCCACTGGAACTCCACGAAAAATGGTAAAGGCAATATAAGTAACCACCACACTGTCTATGAATTGTGACACCACGGTACTCATGGTTGACCGTGCCCAGATGAATTTCTCACCTGTAAAATGCTTGATCTTCCTGAATACGACGGCATCTATGAACTGGCCGAGCATGAAGGCGGTCAGGGACCCGACGATGATATTCATCCCCTGCCCAAAGATCGCCTTGTATGCGGCTTGCATATCCGGCACGCCCATAGCCTTGCCTGAACCTAGCCAGTAATTGGTGTCGGGCATCATTCGTATGGCAAAAAAGAAAACAAAAAAGGAAAAACTGATCAGGCCAACCGTCAACAGAGTCAGGAACCTCACGCCCTTTACCCCGTAGTATTCATTCACAATATCGGTCATCACAAAGATCACTGGCCATGGAAGCACGCCAACGGTAAGGCTGAACGACAAGTTTTTTTCACCAAAAAGTGAGAAATTGGCCCTGTCGATCCCAAGTGTATCCTCCAGAGAAAATATCTTCACCCCTATAATTTCTGCAATGATGGCATTGGCTACAAAAAAGCCAGCGAGGATGAGGAATAGTTTCGTCGGCTTGTCATTGATGATATTATGAATCATGGTCAAAAGATAACGAATCCCCCATAAAATAGTTGGCCGCCAACACCCTTCGAGACAAAAAATTGGTAATCCTTTGGTATTTTGCCCCCTGAAAGTAAAAGCATGCAGAAATTGAATTTCCAGAAATTGCTCCCCCATATCGTAGCCATCGCATCGTTCATTGTGATTTCCCTGATCTATTGCAAACCTGCCTTAGAAGGAAAAGTGCTTCAGCAGAGTGATATCGTGCACTGGAAAGGGATGAGCAAAGATATCCAGGACTATAAGGAAACTCATCATGGGGTCGCGCCACTTTGGACGATCAATATGTTCAGCGGGATGCCCGGATTTCAAATCGCTACCAACAACAATAACTTCATCTCATACGCAGCCAGCGAAGCTTTTTCCTTATTCATACCAAAGCCTTTCAGGTTCTTCATCCTGGCCTGCCTCGGATTTTATTTCCTGGGCCTTGTACTCGGCGTCAATCCGTGGATCTCCATGATCGGGGCACTATCTTATGCCTATGCCACCTATGACCCTGTGATCGTTTCAGTAGGCCATGACACTAAGATGCTTTCCATAGCCTATCTGCCTGCTGCATTGGGCGGTCTCATCATGGTATTCAACGGCAGATATTGGCTGGGCACGGCCTTCCTGGCCCTGTTTTCTTCTATCCTGGTTTACCAGAACCATTTCCAGATCGTATATTATTTTGGACTGATCGTGGTGTTCATGACCATCGCCTATATCATCCAATGGGTAAAAGAAAAGAACACTAAACATATGGTGACCGCGCTTGGGTTTGCACTGATCGGCGGCATGGTGGGCATCATGACCAATGCCATGATGTTGTTTACCACCTATGACTATTCCAAAGCAACCATCAGGGGCGGACAGGCTTCTCTTAACCTGAGTGACAGCCTTTCAACAGCCCATACTACCAAGGGCGGTCTGGACACTGGTTATGCGTTCTTGTATGGAAGCTATGGCAAGGCAGAAACCATGACCCTGCTGATCCCTGATATTTATGGGGGCAATCCAAGACCACTGGGCGAGGATTCAAAACTGGTGGAAAAAATGCAGGAAAAAGGATTTCCACCGGATTTCGCAAACCAGTTGTATGGCTCGTTTCCCGCCTATTGGGGCGACCAGCCCGGGCATGCCGGACCCGTGTATTTAGGTGCCCTGATCTGTTTTTTGTTCATATTCGGAATGGTCTACGTCAAAAGCAATCATAAATGGTGGCTATTGGCGATTACCATCCTGGCGATTATGATGTCGTGGGGAAAAAACCTCGCCACCTTCAACACGTTCATGTTCAACTATCTTCCTTTTTATAATAAGTTCCGGGCCCCGGCGATGATCCTTATCATTCCGCAACTCAGTTTCTCCTTTCTTGCGGTCCTCGGTCTGCAACAGGCATTATATGGGGATGATAAAAAAGAATACCTGCAAAAGAAATTGAAACTGGCGGGCATGATTATCGCGGGCATTTTTGCTATCGCCCTGATGCTCTATTTCAGTTTTGATTACACCACCAATAACGATAAATATATCCAACAGCAGCTTTCCCAGATGATGACCAATGATCCTGGTGCTGCCAGGGAGATCATCAATGCAGTAGCCGATGATCGCAAGTCTATTTTTGCATCTGACCTGATGCGATCCATATTTTTTGTAGCTGCGGGATTCCTGATGCTGTTCCTTTATTCACGAAATAAATTGAAGGCCCAGCATGCGGTGATCGCCTTATTGGTACTTACGGCGATCGATATTCTGCCTGTTGGAAAACGCTACCTCAAAAATGAAAATTTCCTGGAACCGGAAGAGAATGATGCCGTATTTAACCCAACGGCTGCTGACCTGCAGATCTTGCAGGACAAAGACCCGAACTTCAGGGTATTCAACCTCACGCAGGATGTATTCAATGATGCCATCACTTCCTATCATCATCGGTCCATTGGCGGTTACCATGCAGCCAAGTTGAGTCTGTACCAGGATCTTATTTCCAATCAGCTTGCCAAGCAGCCCATGAATATGGAAGTGATCAACATGCTGAATACAAAATATGTGATCGTTCCAGATTCTACTGGCCGGCCCCTGGCGCAACTCAATTCAGGTGCCTTAGGTTCTGCCTGGCTCGTTAACAGTATTAAATTCGTTCCCAATGCGGCCCTGGAAATGAAGGCGCTGAACAACTTTAATGCAGCGCAGGAAGCCGTTGTTCAAGAATCGTTCAAACCAGCCATCCCCAAGATGCCGGTACGCTATTCGGCCGCTTTAATCAAAATTGACAAAAACGACCACGACGTCATCAATTATACATTTAGGTCGTCGACCGATCAGTTCGCGGTGTTCAGTGAAGTGTATTACGACCGAGGTTGGAAAGCCTTCATTGATGGCAAGGAAGCACCCATTGTAAAAACGAATTATGTGCTGCGCGGACTTTATATTCCGGCGGGAGCACATAAGATCGAGTTCCGTTTTGAACCGACCTCCTACCTCATGGGTTCAAGGATCACAAGCATCAGCCAGATCGTCCTGGTACTCGTATTCCTGATCGCTTTGTATATGGAATTCCGTAGGAAAAAAACAGCAGTCACCGCCTAGCATGGCGAACATACTGAGCCTGGTATGGTATAAAGTATTGCCTGCGAAATTTGGAGGACAAAAAGGCATTGCATTATTCAACCAACACATTGGTGAGCACCATCAGGTGTATTGCCTCTGCGCGGCTAACAATGAACCAACAGGTCAGGAGTCATACAAAGTCATCCGCGACCTGCCCGTCTCCAAATGGCAATTCCTGGATCCATTGCTCCATCAAAAGATCTCAACCTATATCACCAAATATGAGATCACCCACCTGCTGATTGAGCACTGTTATCATGGACTTAATGGGATATGGCTGGCCCAAAAACACGGTCTTAAAATCGTGGTACATTCCCACAATATCGAATATGAAAGATTCAGAACCATGCATAAATGGTGGTGGCCGATCTTAAAGCAACTGGAAAGAAAAGCCCACCGCGCAGCAAATCTCTCGTTGTTCAAGACCCGTGCCGATATGGACCATGCGGTGAAAACTTTCCATCTTGAGGCCGGCAGTTGCATGGTGGTTCCGGTTGGAATTGAAAGAAGTGCCCCGATTGGATCAGACGAGAAAAAAAAGGCCCGGGTAACCCTCGAAAAAACACATGGTATTGATCCTGCCACCAGAATCATCTACTTCAATGGCACCCTCGATTATGAACCTAATGCGCTGGCATTAACGGAGATCGTAGAAAAGATCATTCCAAAGCTAGCAGCTCAGACCGACCAATCTTTTGTTGTACTGGTGACGGGGCGACTGATCTTTTCCAGCTATGGATACCTGAAGAAGCTCTCCCACCCTTGTTATATCAACGCAGGGCTGGTAGATGACGTGGAAACTTATTTTGCAGGATCGGATATCTTCATCAATCCTGTTAGTACTGGAGGCGGGATCAAGGTCAAATTGATGGAAGCACTATCCTATGGCCTGCCGGTATTGTCGTATGTATCGGGAGCAGCCGGCGTAGAGCCTGATCTTGCGGGGCAGGCTTTGACCATCATCCCAGATGGCGACACCGCAAAATTTGCGAGCGCGATCATGGAACATTGGAAAGATGAACCCCCGGTTCCCGATGAATTTTTCCAGGAATACAGTTGGGAAAGCATTTCGAAGCAGGTTGCAGAAAGGATTGGCCAGCTCTGAGCTTATTTTTTTATTTTGCAGGATGTCAAGCCCCCGGGTCTCCGTCATCATGCCAGTTTATAATACTGCACCATACCTGCGTGAGGCCATACAAAGCATATTAGACCAGCGTTATGATAATTTCGAATTCATCATTATCAATGATGGCTCAACAGATCAGTGCACAGACATCATCGATCAATTCACGGATCCAAGGATCATTCCATTAACCAATGATGGAAACAAAGGGCTGGTGTATACACTGAACCGGGGTGTAGACATGGCGAAGGGTGAGTGGATCGCCAGGATGGATGGCGACGACATCAGTTCGCCTATTCGATTTGAAGAACAGATGCAATATCTGCATGATCATCCCTTTGTGGATGTACTGGCCACCCGTGTACAACTGATCAATGAAAATGGCGGCGAGGCAGGGATTTGGCAAGATGACCAGGCCGCCATAAGGCCAGATCAGATCATGCAGCACCTGCCTATTAACAACTGCATTGCCCATCCAACCGTGATGATAAAAACCGAGCTTCTCAAGCGATTCAGATACCAGGAAAGCCAGGCACAGGCCGAAGATTACGATCTCTGGCTTCGGCTCGCAGCCTCAGGACACGTGATCCACAAACTGGATGAAATGTTGGTCAAGCATAGGATCCTGTCTTCATCGTTTACTCGTTCCCGTCAGCAAAACGTATTCCGCAAATTAGCCGCTACTAAATTCCGTTTTGCCGGAAACGCCTGGAAAAGCGGGTACAGTAAGCGGTTTGTTATCAAGACCTATGGGTATGCTTGCGGGGATCTGGTGATGTCGTGGCTAAAACCCTTAAAACAGAAGCGATGATCTACCAGCTGCTGATCATAAAAAGAATGCTGGAAGACCTGCTCATCTATCCATTCGTCTGGTTAGGCCGACGAAAAGCGGCGACAATGCCATTGAAGCGGGAGTACGAAATCTTTTTCTTCTTTCCGTTTCATCATATTGGAGGCGCAGAGCGGGTGCATGCCCATATTGTACATGCATTGAAAGACAAAAAAGCCCTGATCATTTTTACGCGGAAATCAGGGAACGAAGGATTTTGGAATGATTTCAAGAATTCCGGGCACGACCTGATGGATATCTCAAAGCATACGGATAACAAGAAAAAGTACTGGGACAATCTTATTTACCGTGGTCTTTTTTCGGCATACATGAATGGCCAATCACGCAGGCCGGTCGTATTCAATGGTCATTCCAATTTCGCTTACAAGTTGAGCAGGTGGCTGAAGCAAGACATCACCCAAATCGAATTGATCCACTCATTCAGCAGCTTTTCCTTTATCCGTGTTCCTTTCCTTCCTTTTTACAAGGAAACCGTGATGATCAGTAAAATACGGATAGCAGACCATTTGGCACTTTACCAACAGTGGGGCATACCCGAAAAATATAAGGGCAGGATCCGTTTTATCCTAAATGGCATTGAGCTCCCACCGGTTAAGGAGGAACGGGTATTTGAAGCAGGCAGGCTAAAGTTGATGTATATCGGGCGAGCAACAGCGGAAAAACGGGTACATCTTTGTGCTGCTATTTCTAAACAAATCCACGGGGCCGGTTTGCCGGCGGTAATGAGTTATGTCGGCGAAATGAACGCCGCGATCAAGGAGATGAATGCGGCTGATATTTTTTATGGGGCCGTGAATGATCCGGAGATGATCCATAAGCTGTATAAAAATTCCGCAGATGTTTTGTTTATCACGTCCAGTGAAGAAGGTTTTCCGATGGTGGTGATGGAAGCTATGGCCCGGGGCAGCATTATTATAGCAACGCCGGTGGGCGATATTCCCCTCCATGTTAAACAGGGCGAGAATGGATTCTTATTTTCTTCGGTAACCGACGAAGAGAAGATCATTGAAGAAGGCGTTGAATTTGTAGCGGCTTTGATCAATGATCCGGCTTTATGCAGGAGGATCTCTGATAACAACCTACGCTATGCGTATGAGAATTTTGGTTTAACTTCCTTCGAACACCATTATCAGCAACTTTTTGAACCTTATCTGTCTTGAAACCACTGAGTTTTGTCATCATCACTTATAATCGGCCAGACGATATGCTGGCACTTGCAGAAAATATCTGTGGGCTGGACCAGGCGCAGGAACTCCTCCAGGAAGTGATCATTGTAAACAATGCCTCTACCAAAGATTATAGCGCAGTGAGGGATTATATCGCCGGACAAAAACAGATTCCCTTTAAATTTATTGACGCGGATGAAAACCTTGGCGTAGCACGGGGCCGAAATTTTGCTGTGTCGCAGAGCTCAGCACCTTTCTTGATCATGCTGGACGACGATGCAGTGATGGGGAATAAAGATTGCCTGATAAATTTGTTTGAAGAATTCAATATCTCCAGGGGTGAAAGGGAAACTGCCATCATTTCATTTAAAGTATTGTATTACGAAAACAACCAGATGCAGGTCAATGCGTTCCCTCATAAGGACTTTCGGGAGTATTGTAATAAGGCCCATTTCGAAACCTATTACTACGCCGGAGGCGCCCATGCCATCAGAAGGGAAGTATTTCATCATGCAGGAAAATATCCGGAGGATTTTTTCTATGGCATGGAAGAATACGACCTGAGTTACCGGATCATTGATGCGGGATATTCCATCGCGTATTCGAACCGCATTTTGATGTTGCACAAGGAATCGCCCTTGGGCCGGAAAACGCAAAAAGAAAAAATGGCTATGCTCTGGTTGAATAAATCAAAAGTGGCCTGGCGTTATTTGCCTTCTGTTTATTTCTATACCACCGCTTTCATGTGGAGTTTCGAATATCTCAGGAAAACAAAATTCGATTTGTCAGGCTGGGCCGCAAGCTGGACCGAGATCATGAAAATACCTGCCACGGAAAACCGACGTCCGGTCAGTGTTACAACCCTCGACTACCTGCGGAGAACAAGGGCCAGACTTTGGTATTAGGGTGTTTTATTCTGGAATAAAATGTGGAACTGTCCGAGCCTGAAACTTCTTGATCAAAGAGAGAAAATAAAGAAGGCCTTCCCTTTTTTCCGCGTCCAGCTGGTACTTGATGTTTTGCGTATAATAAGTTAATAGGTCAGCCGGCGGATCTGTCTCCCGCGAAACGATGAGTTCGAGATTTGCCAGGCCCAGGGCATTGGCTTTATTGAAATCTTCAAGAAAATGATCGGGCAATGTTTTGTTACTCACCCAAGTGGCAAACACAAAAGGCAATCCGGTCATATCCTTCCAAGCCTTGCCCAGATCATACATATAGGCAGACTCTTTCTTCTGACGGAGTGCCCTGTCCCCGATCACCAGGCCTGCTACATTACCCTGGATCTGGTGACGATATTCTTCGCCAAGGGTATCCTGCCAGATCACTTCTTTTTTCCAATATTCCTGCATGAGTAAACGGGCAAGCATAACCGAAGTCCTGGATTGGTAATCGAGCATGACCGTAGTCACCTTTGAGAGGGGCATCTGGCTAAAAATGGCAACAGAATCTACGGGGCCATCGCAGGCGATACAATAATCCGTCACGATATGTGCTTCGGGGAGATCCGGTATTACCGCCACAGGAATAAGGCCGATATCAATTTTGTCATCTGCCAACATACCCGCTATATGGGACGGATAATCGACTATAAGTTCGATATCATCCTTTATGGGAGCCTGTTCCAGTCCATAAATGAGCGGTTTTGTATTCAGGTAGCTTACTGCACCTATCCTTATTTTCCGATCCAATAGCTTTAATGTAATTTTGCATGCAAATTTAACGCAATCCTTTCATAATATGGACTTGAGCGCACTAACAGCCATTTCACCGATCGACGGAAGATACAGGAACCAACTGCATCATCTGGACTACTATTTTTCAGAATATGCACTCATCCGGTATCGGTTGATGGTGGAAATTGAATATTTCATCGCTCTGTCCCAGAAAAAATTCTTCCCCCTGCGCGCAAATCTCCACCAGCCGTTGCGCGACATCTACCTCAACTTTACGCCGGAGAAGGCCCTTGAGATCAAGAACATGGAGAAAGTGACCAACCACGATGTGAAAGCCGTAGAGTACTATATCAAGAAGGAATTGGACGCTCTTAAACTTTCTGCAGTAAAAGAGTGGGTGCATT
>JANMHK010000042.1:0-11899 GCA_031375135.1 Sphingobacteriales bacterium
AGATGGCCAGTGAGGCAATTTCTCACGCTACAGATCTGATTGAGCATATATACGCCTGCCCGGAGTGGTTCACCAGCTATGATGGGGATCTTGGACTTTTACATGAGAAAGCTACAAGGATCACGGAAATGGAGATGGAAAAGATATCAGGACTCCAAACTCCATCAGATGTAGCGGTTGTGCTAAAAAAAACGGTGATCGAACCGCCAGATTCATGGAAAGGGATCAGTTTACTGCTTGATGGTATACAAGACCCTGGCAATTTGGGTACGATCATCAGAACGGCTGATTGGTTCGGTGTGAAAAATATCATCTGCGGTACAGGTACGGCTGACTGTTATAATCCTAAAACGGTGCAGTCAACAATGGGCAGTATATTCAGAATGAACATGTTTTATCTGGAACTTGATGTTTTCCTTGAACAGGAGTCGTCTATACCCATTCTGGCTTCGAGTCTTGATGGCAGTCCTTTGGAAAAAGATGAAAAATGGGAAGATGTTTTTATAGTGATCGGCAATGAATCGCAGGGGATCAGGGAGCGTATCCTTAATAAGGCTACACGCAGAATTTTTATTCCCGGCGGCGGCCATGCAGAGTCTTTGAATGCAGCAGTGGCTGCAGGGATCATCCTATACGAACTCACTAACTGAATTGAATAGCTTTTGTAGGACTGATCCTCCTGCTGATCCAGGAAGGAATAAGAAGGATCAGGAAACAAACAATAAACGTTCCAACAGTAACTGCGCCAATCTGCCACCAGATCAGATGAACGGGCGCTACTTTCATATAATAGGCTTCTTCATTCAACGTGATAAAACCCGTTTTTAATTGTAGAAAACTCAGGCCCAAACCCACTGCAAGACCAAGTAACACACCGGTCAGGGTAATAAAGGCGCCTTGCTGCATAAAGATCTGCTGAATATTCCAGTCACTTGAGCCCAGTGCTTTAAGTACCCCGATCATTCTTGTTCTTTCCAATACCAAAATGATCAGGCAGGTGATCAGGTTAATGAGTGCGACTATGGTCATCACCGTAACGAGAATATACTTGTTGGTATCCTGGAGGTTCAGCCAGTCAAAGATCTCGGGATAGATTTCTTTCATCGTTTTACTATCCCAGCCCGCAGGAAGTGCAGTGTAGATGTTTTCACTCACTTCCCCCATCTGGCTGTACTCTTTAAGAAAAACTTCATACCCGCCGATCGTGTTATTGTCCCAATCGTTAAGCCGCCTGATCAGGCCAATATCACCCAATACATAAGTGCGGTCGTAGATCTCTATTCCTGTTTTATAGATACCTGATACTTTTAGTTTACGTGTACGTGGCCTTTCCTGGCCGGGTTGGATGAAATAGATCAGCAGTTCTTTGCCCACATCTAATTTCAATTGTTGGGCATGGAATTCAGAGATCATGATCTCGGTTGAATAACTGCTGTCGCTGAAGGTGGGCCATTTCCCTTTGACCAGGAAAGGGGAGAGGCCTTCGAAATGATAATCTTTTTCCACGCCTTTGAAAAGAATGCCCTCGATGGTTTCAGAAGACTTGAGGATGGCTGATTTAGTCGCAAAAGCCTGTAGATAGTTCACTCTCGGATCCGCTGCAATCACCATTTCGGACGTATCGTTTTTTTGAATGGGATATTCTTCGGCAATGCTCACTTTGAAGGGTTCAAAATGCTGGACACGGATATGGCCCCAAAAGCTGAAGACTTTTTCACTAACTACTTTTTGGAAACCGTTGACAAAAGACAACGATAATATCATGGCTGCCACACTCAGGGCCGTAGCAGCAATGGATAATCTGATAATAAAACGTGAAAACGACTGTTGCCGGTTGAATGCAATGCGTTTTGCTATGAAAAACGGAAGATTCAGATCAATGGTTTTAGTATTTTGTGAAGATAAACCATTTTTGATGCGGAGTTTGCCGATGTTATTATTGTTTTTACTGTGTGGGTCGACGGTTCTTGCGCAACGAGAACCCGACAGGATTTTCATGAAAAATATCAGTGCCGTCAAGTTTCATCAGTTTGGTAATCAACTTTCGTTTCCAATCATTAAACTCAATGGCGGTGATAAAATGGAACTGCATTTTGATGATATGGAGGGCGGGGTGAAATATTATTTTTATACCCTGGAGCTGCGAAATGCGGATTGGAGTGCTGCTCAGATGAGTTATTTCGATTATGTCAAAGGGTTTACGCAGCAACGGATAAATACCTACCGTGTTTCTTCGGCTATGCTTAGCCGGTATACACATTACCAGGTGACACTGCCCGATAATAATATCATGCCCACTAAAAGTGGAAATTATGTTCTGAAGGTTTTCCTGAACGGTGATACTTCAAAGTTGGCTTTCACGAGGAAGTTGCTGGTGGTAGACCCCCGTTTCGGCGTAGCTGCACAGATTCAGCAGCCGTTTTCCCAACAGTTTTTCAGGAGCCATCATCGCCTGTTGGTGCAGGTAAGTACAAAAGGATTTGAAACTAGGTATCCCCAGCAGCAGGTCAAGTTGTTCATCCTCCAGAATTTTAGGTGGGACAATGCTTTGAAAGGGATTCAGCCTACATTTTTGAAGCCGGACCTCCTGGAATTTGTCAATGAACAGGAGATGATTTTCCCTGCCATGCGCGAGTGGCGATGGGCAAATTTGAGAAGCTTTAGGTTATTGGGCGACAGGGTAAAAAAGCAACAAAATACGGACAGCAGTTATTCGGTATTTGTGCAGGAAGAGAAGCCCCGGGTAGGGTCCTCTTATTTTTATTTCAACGATATGAATGGTATGTACGTGAATGAAACCGTTGAAAAAATAAATCCGCTTTGGGAGGCAGATTTTGGAAAAGTTCGATTCACGTTTATACCGCCGAGCGGAACGCCTTACCGTAAGGACCTCTATGTTTTTGGGGAGATTACCGGGTACGGCAAAAATGAAGGTGCCAAAATGGTTTTCAATCCTGAAAAGAAACAGTACGAGACAGATATTACCCTTAAGCAGGGTTATTATGACTACTGTTATGCGTTGCTGGACCCTAAGACTGGGATATTTGAAACGGACCAAACGGAAGGAACTACCTGGGAGACTGAGAACAACTACATCGTACTGGTCTATTACAGGGAATTAGGTGGGCGCTATGACCAACTATTGGGTATGAGCATGATCAATTCCCAATTTGCGAGGCCTCAGTAGGACATTGGCGGATTGGCGAATTAGCGGATTTTCGGATTGGATAAATAATCCGGCAATTCGATAATTCGTTAATCCGAAAATCCCTACCTTCGCAGCCGGCAGGTCTTACACGACCAGCTCCTGCTGAACTCCCCCAGGGCCGGAAGGCAGCAAGGGTAGGTGGTTGAGCGGTGTGATGTAAATCACCTGCCTTTTTTTTTGGATATACTCAAGCTTAATATATTCTCATGAAGTTTTTCATCGACACAGCTAACCTCGATCAGATTAAGGAAGCCCATGATCTGGGTGTGCTTGACGGGGTAACTACCAATCCTTCGCTGATGGCTAAAGAAGGCATCAAAGGGGAGTTAGCTGTGATGAAGCATTATGAGGCCATTTGTGACCTTGTTGACGGTGATGTGAGTGCCGAGGTGCTTGGAACTGATTATAGTGGGATCGTGGAAGAAGGTAAAAAACTGGCGGCGATCCACCCAAATATTGTGGTGAAGGTCCCGATGATCAAAGACGGTGTCAAGGCGCTGAAATGGTTTTCTGATAACGGAATCAGAACAAACTGCACCCTGATCTTTTCCGCTGGTCAGGCTATCCTCGCTGCCAAGGCAGGGGCTACCTATATGTCGCCTTTTATTGGTCGTATTGACGACAGTAGCTGGGACGGCATGGAACTCATTGGCCAGATCTCCCATATTTACACCGTCCAACAGTTTAAAACTGAAATTCTTGCGGCTTCCATCAGAAGTCCGTTACACATCGTGAAAGCTGCGGAAATGGGTGCTGACGTTTGTACCTGTCCGCTGGAATCCATCCTTGGATTGCTCAAGCATCCCCTGACCGATATTGGTCTTGCTAAGTTCCTCGAGGACGCGAAGAAAATGAATGCTTGACCAAAGGCCTTTCATTAATATCAAATGGGATTGGCTTTCAAAACTTCATTTCTTGTATACTTCTTTGATAGCGAGGTCAAGTTCACCCAGTAACCTCTGTACTTCAGCGAAGGCATCGTAAGTAACACCACGTACCATCAGTGTTTCAATCGGCAGATAGCCTTTATATCCACCATCTTTGATGATTCTGACCAACTTTACAAAATCGGTTCTTTCTTTTCCGCCTATTCCAAGCGGACTTTCCTTGATTTGAAGCCCAATTTTCAGTATCAAAATACCAAAGAACCCTGAAAGATTTGATTCAGAATGCTCTCTTACTCTTATTCGTGATTTACTGACGCCGCCTACTTCAAATAGGTTTTCATCCAGGTATCCATTTCCCAAAGCATGTGTAACACATTTTCCTTCCCACTGTAGCCATGACTTTCATAGGGGAGTACTATGTACCTCACCGTACCGCCGTGGCCTTTGATCGCATTGTATAGGCGCTCACTCTGGATAGGGAAGGTTCCAGGGTTATTATCCATTTCACCGTGTATTAACAGGATAGGCGTTTTGATCTTATCGGCATAACTGAAAGGCGACATATTGAAATAAACATCCGGGGCTTCCCAGTAAGTTCTTTCTTCGGACTGGAATCCAAACGGTGTTAGCGTTCTGTTGTATGCGCCACTTCTTGCCAACCCTGCCTTGAACAAATTCGTGTGTGCGAGCAGGTTAGCCGTCATAAATGCCCCGTAACTATGTCCGCCAACCGCAACCCGGTTGCTGTCGCCCACACCCATTTTAGCAAGGTGCTGGATGGCTGCATGTGCATTCAAATATAACTGGGGAATAAAATTATCGTTGGGTTCTTTGTTGCCTCCACCTACGATAGGCATTTCAGCATTATCTAAAATCGCAAAGCCCTGGGTTACCCAGAACACGGGCGAGCCCCAGTTCAGGCGCGGATATGTATACTTGCTTCCTCTTACCTGCGCCGCGTCCGCTGCAGATTTATACTCTCTTGGGTAGGCCCAGATCAAGACCGGCAGCGGTTTGTCTTTCGCCGGATCAAATCCTTTAGGCAGGTAGAGGTTGGCGGTAAGGTCCACACCATCTGCTCTCTTATATGAAATCTTCTGCTTTTTTACCCCTTCCAATGCCTTATAGGGATTGCCAAAATCTGTGATTCTGGTACCTATGGCAGAACGTTTTCTAAGGTCCCTGATATAATAATTGGGCGGCTCCGTCAAACTTTCCCTGGATGTCACGATCATCAGTTTTTCTGCATCCAGCACCTTTACTGGTGTCTCAAAATAGGGGGCCTCACAACGCCATAATATTCTCCGGGTCCCGTTGGTCATATCCATGGTCTGGATGAAGGGCAGGTCACCTTCCGGTGAGGAGCCTTCCGCAGTTAGAATCATTTCTTTACCACCATGTAACACCAGCACTTGCCTGCCAAATTCATTTTTCTTTGTCCAGGGTGAGCCAATATCACTGTAGGCATCATTGCTGCTTCTTTCAAATAGAGAATCCAGTTTGCCTGTGGCAGGATCGTACCTGTTCATCCGTATTTTGCGGTTGGCGTTCATCCGCTCATACACGATTGCATTGTTCTTGTCACCCCAGATCACATTGGCAAATCGCTTCTGTGTTTTAAACAATTCCCGGGGTGCCATTTTGGTCATGGGGTTTACGGCATACACAGCATCACGGTAAACCGCTTTCGATTTACCCAGTCCTTTATCTAAAGCCAATATATAGGTGATGGTTGCGGGTTCATCTGCCCTCCACGCATGGTCACGCGGAAAGGTCACTACATCATCAAATCCAATGGGCGCACCTTCTGCAGATGGATTTTTTACGATCTCATTGACCAGTTTTCCATTCATGTCCATGACAGATACCGTATATGGAAATCCATCATAACTGACCAGGTACGAATAGGGTTTATCAATGGTTTCCAACAACAGGAATCGTTTGTCGGGCGACACTGAAAAACTTTTATAGACCGCAGGCGAACCCAAAGCTTTCTCCTGTTTCATATCGTTGATAACCAGTTGGCTTAATGCCAGGTACCCAAATAATTCTTCATCATATCCTGAACGGATCAGATCCTGATAGGTTCGGGAAGCCACGGCCTTACCCAGATTTTCCTGAACCACCGGGCCTTTCGGCACGATGGGTCTTTGTGCCATGGTACGCGCGCCCTGCGGCACCGTTTTATAGATCAGTTTATCATTTCCGATCCAGCGGAATGGACTGCCGGTTACACCGTTTAATTTCCTGGTGTTGACCTTCACTGATTTGCCATCAGTAATGTTTACCACATATAAGTCCACGTTGCTGTTGTTGGTCTGGACAAATGCGAATTTCGATTCATTTTCATTCCACTGTATGCCTGATGCATTTAATGGCGATGGTAATCCGGTCAAATTAATGACCTGTCCCGTTCTGATGTTGCGGATCTGAAGCCCTGTGGAACTGGGCATACGACTCATGGAAAAATTGTTTGGGTTGATCCGCAAGCCCGCTATCCTCAGTTCTTGCTGTCCCAGTTCTTCCACTGTGGATAATGGGCTCCTGTTTGCGAGGATCATCCATTCGCCTTTCCCATCCACCAACACCGAAGGGGTGGGTTCGGCCAGTGCGAGTTCCAGGATATCTTTTGGCGGCAGCTGGTAGGCAGAATTGTCCTGGGCTACTGCAGTTAATCCGTGTGCCAGTAATAAGGCAATGAGTATCTTCTTCATATAGCTGGTTCAGTTTGATCATTAGATGTCAAAGAAAGGGAAATCTTTTTCCGGCGCTTATTTTTTTGGAGAACTATTCCCGGGCGTTTTTATCTTTTTTAGGCTTCTTGAGCAGGAATACGATGAATCCAAGCAAGATCAGCCATGGCACGCTAAACAGGACGAAATACAAAATAGTGCCGAGGGTGCTTCGTTTATTCGATGTAAAATCATTCTTCGATACTGTTTTGAAATCCAGGACATCGAAAAGAGCCAGGTCGAAGGCATTGATGTCCTCAAAAAGAAGCTGCTGTTTTGGAAGAACCTTGGTTTCAAATTTATAATCCGGGGCGGCTCCTTCATACCAGATCACCATGGTCTCATGGGCACTGTCTGCCGTCCATTTCAATTGCTTCATCGTGCCGGTGACATCTTGGGGATATACCCCCATGATATTGGTTTGCGTGATGTTGGTCATTAGTTTAACAAAAATCCGCCTGTTGCCCTGGTTTGTCCATCGATCGAGACTGACTACAAACGCATTGGCTTCTTTGACTGTTCCCTCGGCAGAAATCTTGCCCTGGTTGGTCTGGCAAAGCTGGTAAGTAGTTATCGTAGTAATTTTCGCAGGTGCAAGGTTCAGGACAAAATGCCATCCGTCCTGTTTTTTGAGCAGGGGTATAGTGTCGTTGTTGTTCAACACCTTCATTCCTGCTGATGAAAGGTTGTTTAACTGCTGGAAGAAACGATGCGCAGTGGTTGCTGTATCCCGCCATAAAAACGCTACCGTCAGGGAGTCTTTGCTGGTATTCAGGATATCGTAAGAAGATTTGACAACGGTGAAGCCAGGATAAACCTGCACCAGCATCAGCTGGTTTTGAAGCCGAAGGCTGTCGTTGTTCAAGGTGATCAGGCTGAAAGCACGGCCGGTGTTCCACAAACCTTCATCTATTTGCTGGGCCAGGGCTGCGTTGCTGAAAAAAACAATGAAAACAAGAACCCTCAGTAATCTCATGGCCCGAATTTCATAAAATATTATTTCATTTTCTATTTTTCCTTATTTTCGTGCCATGAATATCAATATGCATGTACATCACCATCATTACTTACCCAACAGGTAGGCCGGTGACGTTTTATGCATAATCAAATAAAACTTAAAGGGCTTACAGCATGTAAGCCCTTTTTCATTATTAGCAACATATGAAACTGAGGATCGCTATTCAAAAATCCGGAAGGTTATACGAAGATTCTGTAAGTCTGCTCAAAGAGTGCGGAATCGATCTGAGAAATGTCAAGGACAGGCTAAAGACTGAGTCAGACAATTTTCCACTGGAAGTTTTTTTTCTACGGGATGATGACATTCCGCAGTATGTGCAGGACCATGTAGCCGATATTGGCATCGTTGGCGAGAATGTACTGCTGGAGAAAAACAAATCGGTGAACATCGTGGAACAACTGGGGTTTGGAAAATGCCGCTTGTCCGTTGCTGTTCCCCGTTCCATGGAGTATCATGGCGCCAAATCACTGGCTGGCAAGAAGATCGCAACCAGTTACCCGGGTCTGGTCTCCCGCTTCTTAAGCGATAACGGCATTACGGCAGAGATCCACGAGATCAGCGGTTCCGTGGAAATTGCTCCGGGCATTGGCCTGGCCGATGTAGTAGCCGATCTGGTCAGCAGCGGCGGCACCTTGTTCATGAACGGACTTAAAGAAGTGGAAACCATTTTATCTTCCCAGGCCGTACTCATTCGTAACCACGCCCTCGAACCCGAAAAGCTTCAGATCCTGGAAAGGTTATTGTTTCGGATCAGGGCCGTAAAAAAATCCAAGAAGAATAAATACGTACTGCTCAATGCCCCCAATGATAAACTTGATCAAATTGTTTCCCTCTTACCCGGCATGAAAAGCCCAACCATACTTCCGCTTGCCGAATCAGGCTGGAGCAGTGTGCACAGTGTGTTGAGTGAAGACACATTCTGGGATATCATTGAACAACTTAAAGAAGCTGGTGCGCAGGGCATCCTGGTAATCCCCATTGAAAAAATGATCATTTAAAAAGTATTTCATGCAGATTGTATTGAATCCGGAAATGAAAACCTGGGCCGGACTTCTTAAAAGACCAGCGCACGACACGGCACCTCTCGAGAAGTCAGTGACAAAAATTCTGGAACGCGTAAAGCGTAAGGGCGATGCGGCAGTGAAGAAATACACGGCTGATTTTGATAAGGCCAGCATCCGTAAGCTTGAAGTGACACCGAAAGAGATCCGGCAAGCCGTTGCTTCCCTCGACCCCGTTTTGAAAGAAGCGATCCTTACGGCATCAGATAACATCAGGAAATTTCATGCCCTTCAAAAACAGGGTGGGGAAGAACTGGAAACGATGACCGGGATCATGTGTAAACGAAAAGCAGTTCCCATTGAAACAGTAGGTCTGTATATTCCCGGCGGAACTGCACCCTTGTTCTCCACGATTCTTATGCTTGGCATTCCTGCCGTACTTGCGGGATGTAAAAATATTATCCTCTGTTCTCCGCCTTCACCCAATGGAACCCTTCATCCGGCGATATTATTTGCCGCAGACGCAGTGGGGATTAAACGGATTTTCAAGGCTGGGGGGGTGCAGGCTATCGGGGCTATGGCCTATGGAACTGACTCGATTCCTAAAGTAGATAAGATCTTCGGTCCAGGTAACCAGTACGTAACTCTGGCCAAACAAATGGTTCAGCAATCGGGTGTCGCCATCGACATGCCTGCCGGACCCAGCGAGGTTTGTGTATTAGCAGATGCTTCTGCGGAACCTTCTTTTATAGCGGCTGATCTTTTATCTCAGGCGGAACACGGAGCGGATTCTCAGGTGTTGTTGGTGTCCACATCAGAGTCGCTCGTACATGCAGTGATGAAAAAGATGGACCAGCAGTTAAAGAAACTTCCCAGATCGGCGATTGCTCAAAAGGCCCTGGAGAACAGTTTAGCCATCGTTGTTGATGAACTGGACACAGCTATGCAGATCGTGAATCAATATGCTCCTGAACACCTTATCATATCATGCCGGGATCATGAGAAGCTGGCCGACCAGGTGGTGAATGCAGGATCTGTTTTTCTGGGAAATTATGCTCCGGAGTCTGTTGGCGATTACGCCAGCGGCACCAATCATACACTGCCCACCAATGGCTATGCACGCGCCTACAGCGGTGTCAGTGTGGATAGTTTTGTCAAGAAGATCACTTTCCAATACCTGACGCGCACGGGTCTCGAGAATATTGCACAAACCGTGATCACCATGGCGGAACATGAAGGCCTGCATGCCCATGCAGAAGCCGTCAGAATCCGTTTACAATAGAAAATAAGATTACCATGAGTTTTGATTTGAATACATTGATTCGTCCTAATATCAGGAACCTGGTTCCCTATTCATCTGCACGGGATGAATTCAAAGGTGAGGCCAGCGTTTTCCTGGATGCCAATGAAAATAGCCTGGGGTCTCCACTAACGAAGTGGTATAACCGCTATCCTGATCCGATGCAATGGCAAGTGAAGCAGAAGATCGCTGCCATCAAGGGCATTGCTCCGGAACATATGTTTATTGGTAATGGAAGTGATGAAGCCATCGATCTTTTATTCCGTGCTTTTTGCGAGCCCGGCATTGACAATGTGGTGATCTGTCCGCCTACTTACGGGATGTATGAAGTCAGTGCCAATATCAATAATATCAAACTGAAAAAAGTTCCCTTGACACCGGAATTCCAAATTGATCTGGATGGGTTGGAAGGCGTGATCGATGGAAATACCAGGATCATCTGGCTCTGTTCACCCAATAATCCCACGGGGAATTCCCTAAATAGGGAAGACATAGAGATCATCCTGAATAATTTCGACGGACTGGTTGTGATCGACGAAGCCTATATTAATTTTTCACGCCAGCGTTCTTTTATTCCGGAACTGAATGAGTATCCCAACCTCGTCATTCTTCAAACCATGAGCAAGGCCTGGGGTCTGGCCGCATTGAGAATAGGAATGGCTTTTGCAAGCACGGCTATCATCAACGTGCTGAACAGGATCAAGCCTCCCTATAATATCAGCCAGGCCGCTCAGGACCTGGTATTGCAAGCGCTGGGGCAGGTGGAAGAAGTCAACGAAATGATCAGGATCCTCGTGGAAGAAAGAAAGGGACTGGAAGAATCGCTTGCCGTATTGCCCCAGGTTATCCGGATCTATCCGTCGGACGCTAATTTTCTGCTGGTCAGGACGATTGATGCCAAAGGGATTTACCAGTTTCTGATCAACAAAGGCATCGTGGTCCGTGACAGGAGCAGCGTCTTATTGTGTGACGAAAGCCTCAGAATAACTGTCGGCACGCCTGCGGAGAATGCGCTGCTGGTGAAGTCTATCGGCCAGTACGAAAAACCTTAAATTTATTTTTAAAATGGATCGTATGAAACAAAGTAATTATTGGATGATCATGCTGTTGATGCCATTATCATTATGGGCAGGAGATACTACACAGGTATCAGGCATTACATTGCCCCAGGGGTTTTCTTCCAGTATTTTCTATGAAGGCCTTGGCAGGGCCAGGCATATCACGGTCGATACTAACGGCGACGTATATGTGAAGTTGGATAAACTGAAAGATGGAAAAGGCATATACAAGTTGGTTGATGAGAATAACGACGGCGTTGCCGAAACGGCTACCGGATTTGGTGACTATATTGGTACCGGTATCGCCATAAAGAATGGATATCTCTATGCATCATCCAATAGCAATATCTACCGCTATAAAATGGATGGAAACAGTTTGGGAGAACCCGAATTGATCGTAAAAGGACTGATCGATAAACGCCAGCATGAGTCGAAATCCATCACACTTGACAACGCCGGAAATATCTATGTAAATATTGGGGCCCCTTCTAATGTATGCCAGGAGAAGGACCGGGCACAGGGTTCGCCGGGCCGGATGCCATGTCCAATTCTTGATAGTGCCGGTGGTATTTGGCAATTCAAGGTGGATAAACTGAACCAGACTTATGGGGATGGTATTCGCTATGCAACTGGCCTCAGAAATGTAGTGGGGCTCGACTGGAATAACGAAGTGAATGATCTTTACGTCATGCAAC
>JANMHK010000044.1:0-6467 GCA_031375135.1 Sphingobacteriales bacterium
TGTTCTTATTTTTTCAATTATCAATTAAGCATCCCTGCGGATGATGAATTTTGTTTTGATCGGCAACTTCGCGGCAGCCAGCAACATGGCATCTTTTGCCACTTGCTCTGTAACACCATCCGCTTCAAACAGGATCCTTCCTGGTTCAACTACAGCCGCCCAGTACTCAGGGTTACCTTTACCTTTACCCATCCTCACCTCTGCAGGCTTACGGGTGATCGGCTTATCAGGGAACACCCTGATCCAAACATTACCTTCACGTTTCATGGCACGGGTCATCGCCTGGCGGGCTGCTTCAATCTGTCTGTTGGTAAGCCAGATCGGCTCCATAGCTTTCAGACCGAAGGTTCCGAAAGATAGTGTTGTACCTCTTTTGGCTACATTCCTGATCCTGCCTTTCTGCGCCTTCCTGTGCTTGCTTCTTTTCGGTTGTAACATGATCTATGATTGTGATCTTAGTCTTTTAATAATTAATTATCTCTTTGTGTCCCTGCGATCCCTTCTGTCTCCACCACCACCGCGGTTATCACGGCGATCATCACGTCCACCACCTTCGCGCCTTTCACCACCACCCCTTCTGTCGGTCACTTCGCTCTTACCGCCAACAAAGTTTGGATTCAGATCACGCTTGGTCAGTACTTCACCCTTACAGATCCATACTTTGATGCCGATCTTACCATATACTGTGAGGGCAAAAACAGATGCGTAGTCGATGTCCATACGGAATGTGTGCAAAGGAACACGACCAGACTTGATCTCTTCAGAACGAGCGATCTCAGAACCACCTAAACGGCCGCCCACTTTGATCTTAATACCTTCTGCACCCATACGGAGTGATGAAGCAATCGCCATCTTGATCGCACGTTTATAGTTGATACGGTTCTCGATCTGCTTGGCAATGGTATCACCCACAATATTGGCATCAAGTTCAGGACGACGGATCTCCAGGATATTGATCTGCACATCATCCTTACCCGTTAATTTCTTCAGCTCTTCCTTGATACGATCCACTTCTCCGCCGCCTTTACCAATGATGATACCAGGCTTTGAAGTATGGATGGTTACAATGAGTTTGTTCAAAGTTCTTTCGATAACGATCTTGGCGATACCACCTTTGTTGATACGGGCAGTCAGGTAGGTACGGATCTTATGATCCTCGATAAGCTTCACGGAATAATCCTTCTTATTACCGTACCAGTTACTCTCCCATCCGCGGATGATGCCTAACCTGTTACCAATTGGATTCGTTTTCTGACCCATGTATAGATTTTGAAAATGTTATTTATCAGTTATTTTGCTGTCTACGATCACTGTCACGTGATTGCTGCGTTTACGCATGCGATAGGCACGTCCCTGCGGGGCAGGCAACATACGCTTGATCGACCTTGCGCCATCAACGAAAATCGTTTTCACTACCAGTGTTCCCACATCACTTCCTTCGTTCTTTGCCTTCCAGTTGCTCACTGCTGAAAGAACGAGCTTGCGCAACGGTGTTGAACTGTGTTGCGGATGGTGTTCCAAAAACGCAATGGCATTCTCCACTTTCATTCCGCGGATCTCATCAGCCAGCAGACGCATCTTACGGGGTGACGTTGGATAATTTCTAAGTTTTGCTACAGCTTCCATGATTTATAATTCGTTTGGTTTGCCTAAGTCTATACAGACTTACGATACTTTTTTGCTGGAATGTCCTTTAAAGTTCCTGGTTGGTGCAAACTCTCCGAGCTTGTGGCCTACCATGAATTCAGTTACATAAACCGGAATGAATTTGTTACCGTTATGTACGGCAAACGTGTGCCCTACGAAATCCGGTGTAATCGTGCTTCTTCTGCTCCATGTTTTCAACACGCTCCTCTTCAGGTTGCCCTCATTCATGGAAACGATTTTCTTTTCCAGCTTTGCACTTACGTAAGGACCTTTTTTAATTGACCGACCCATATCTTAAAATGTGATGAATGTGATAAATGTGGTAATGTGATGATTTATTTTGCCAACTTCTTACCATTCTTCCGCTGCAGGATCAGTTTGTCACTGCCCTTACCCCTTGTCCTCGTTTTCAATCCTTTTGCATACTTACCGGTACGGCTCCTTGGATGTCCACCGGATGCCCGGCCTTCACCACCACCCATCGGGTGATCTACTGGGTTCATCGCAACACCACGTGTACGGGGTTTGATACCTTTCCACCTGTTACGTCCTGCTTTACCCATGCTTTCCAGGTTATGATCTGAATTGGATACCACACCAACTGTTGCGTAACAGTTGATCAGTACTTTCCTCAGTTCGCCTGAAGGCATTTTCAATATTGCGTAGCTTGTTTCCTTATTGGTCAACTGTGCAGAAGAACCGGCACTGCGGGAGATCTTTCCACCCTGACCAGGCTGCATCTCGATATTGTGTACGTTGGTACCGAGGGGCATGTTCTTCATCATCAGTGCATTTCCGATCTCCGGAGCCACCTCATCACCGCTAATAACGGTCATGCCTACCTGCAATCCTTGCGGAGCCAGGATATATCTTTTTTCACCGTCTGCATAATTAAGCAGGGCAATGAATGCTGTCCTGTTCGGATCATACTCAACCGTTACTACAGTTGCAGGAATATTTTTCTTGTTGCGTTTGAAATCGATCACACGATACATGTTCTTGTTACCGCCGCCGATATAGCGCATTGACCTTCTTCCCTGGAAGTTACGTCCACCAGTTTTCCCTTTCTTTTCCAGCAGTGATTTCTCCGGGGTATCAGAAGTGATCTCCGTGTAAGCGTTTCCGATCCTCCAACGGGTACCTGCTGTAACCGGTTTGTATTTTTTCAGTGCCATGTTTATTGCAATGTTTGCGGCCTTTGCGGGCCATTCTTCAATTAGATGTTAGAATACAGATCAATGGTTTCGCCTTCAGCTACGATCACATAGGCTTTTTTGTAAGAAGGCTTACGGCCTTTTACAAAACCAGTTTTTGTGAAACGGCTCTTGTTCTTGCCAGGCACCACAATCGTCCTTACGTCTTCAACACTCACACCGTAGAAGCTTTCAACAGCAGTCTTGATCTCGAGCTTGTTGGCTGCCTTCGCAACACGGAAAGTGAATGTCCTTTTCTTTTCCTGCATGGCATTCGCCTTCTCAGATAGTATCGGTTTGATCAGTATTTCGTTGAGTTTCATGATTAACTCTTTAATTCTTTTATTAATTAACCTTTACATTAAGCTGTAACGGTAGCATCTTCTTCAGAGAATATCTTTGCAGCGCTTTCAGTGAACACGATGACTTCTGCATTAACAAGGTCATATGTATTCAAGTCAGACAGCAAAGTAGTAAGTACAGAAGGAATATTCCTTGAACTCATGTATACGTTGTCGTTATACTCAGGGATCACAAAAAGTGCTTTCTTATCACTCACTTTCAAGTTACTCAGTATACCAGCGAATTCTTTCGTCTTAGGTGCACCCATGGTTACATCTTCAACAACAAAAACACTGTTTTCTTTTGCTTTAGCACTCAGCGCACTGATCTTTGCAAGATCCTTCACTTTGCGGTTCAGCTTGAAATCATAAGCGTGAGGCTTGGGTCCGAATACAGTACCACCACCTTTATAAAGTGGGTTACGGATATTACCTTTACGAGCTCCACCAGTACCTTTTTGACGGTGCAGCTTGCGGCTTGCACCCTGCACTTCAGCACGGGTCTTCACCTTATGGTTACCGTGACGTTGCGCGGCCAGGTATTGCTTTACTGCGAGGTAAACCACATGTGTATTGGGTTCAACACCGAAGATCTCATCAGGCAGTTCAATTGTTCTGCCGGTTTTCTCTCCTTTTATATTTAATACATCTGCTTGCATCGTAATCCGTTTAGTTATTTCTGAATGTAAACAATTGAACCATTGTGGCCAGGTACAGACCCGGTCACCAATATGTAGTTCTTTTCAGGGAAGATCTTGATCACCTTCAGGCCCTTTACTTTCACCCTGTCACCGCCCATACGGCCTGCCATACGCATGCCCTTGAATACACGTGATGCATCAGATGAGTTACCAATGGAACCTGGAGCACGCTGACGATCATGCTGACCGTGAGACTGCTGACCAACACCACTGAAACCATGACGTTTTACAACACCCTGAAAACCTTTACCTTTTGAAGTACCAACAACTTCAACATCATCTCCTTCGGAGAAGATGTCAACTGTGATGGTTTCACCAGCATTCTTTTCAATGGAATAATTGCGGAATTCTTTTACTACTTTCTTTGGAGTTGAACCGGTTTTGGCGAGATGGCCCCTTTCAGATGAGTTTGTGTGCTTTTCTGTCTTTTCGCCAAAAGCAAGCTGGAGTGCGCTGTAGCCATCAGCTTCGTGAGATTTGACCTGGGTCACGGTACAGGGACCGGCTTCAATGATGGTGCAGGGAGTCTGCTTGCCATCGGCATTGAAGATGCTGGTCATCCCGATTTTCTTTCCGATAATACCTTTCATTGTATAAGTTTTTTGCCCCTCCCCGGTTAAGAGGACAGTACGGTACAACCGCATACTTCAATCCTGGTTTGCCACCGACCTTTTCTTTTGCTCCCCCCTTACTGGTGGAAAGAAGTACCGGCAGTAAACAAACCTCGAAGGGCTTGTTCATATTTCACTTCCCGCAAGCGGGAAAAAATTTGATTTCAGCGCTCCTACTTCCCCCCGTCAACGACAGGAGAATTTGGAGATGAATGTAAAGATCTTAGCGATCAGGCCGTCAGGCCTTGATCTCAACTTCCACACCACTCGGCAGATCAAGCTTACTCAACGCATCCACCGTTCGTGAAGAAGATGTATAAATGTCGAGCAAACGCTTGTGCGTGCAAAGCTCGAACTGCTCACGCGCCTTCTTGTTCACGTGTGGTGAACGAAGGACGGTGAATATCTTCTTACGGGTTGGTAAAGGAATTGGGCCTGTTACAACCGCTCCTGTACTACGAACTGTTTTCACGATCTTCTCTGCTGATTTATCAACCAAATTGTGATCGTAAGACTGCAATTTTATTCTGATACGCTGCGACATACTTTATAGCCCACTTTTCAATGGGGATGCAAAAGTAGGGAAAAGATTATTGCTACGCAAAAAATATTGTGGGAAAATGTAAGAAATGTGAAAAAAGTCAGAAAATGGAATGCAGCGAATGAACTAGTTGAAAATGAACTTGTTATCTCCCACATTCACTCCCCCACATTGACCACATTCATCACATTCCCACATTCGCATAAAAAAAAGCCCCCGTAAAACAGGGGCTTTGTAATTAATGTAATTCGGGGGCTTTTATTTTATGCGTTGACCTTCCCTTTTACCTTGGCGATCACCTCTTCGGCGATCCCGTTCGGAGCAGGAGAATAATGTGAGAATTCCATGGTACTGGTAGCCCTTCCGGATGACAGGGAACGTAACTGCGTCACGTATCCAAACATCTCACTCAAAGGCACTTTGGCTTTGATCACCTGAGCTCCTGCCCTGGTATCCATACCCTCGAGGATTCCACGGCGCCTGTTCAGGTCACCCGTAACGTCACCCATATATTGCTCGGGGGTTATCACTTCTATCTTCATGATCGGTTCAAGGAGCACAGGTTTGGCTTTTCTGGCAGCTTCCCTGAATCCACCACGGGCGCAAAGTTCAAACGACATACCATCGGAGTCAACCTGGTGGTAGCTGCCGTCGAATATACGCACCCTCATGTGCTCAACAGGATAGTTAGCCAGAACACCGTTTGACATGGCCTGCTCAAATCCTTTCTGGATCGGAGCAATGAATTCCCTTGGAATAGATCCACCGAAAATATCATTCACAAACTGCATCTGCTTTCCGGGGTTTTCTTTCAGCCACTCTTCTTCAGCAGGACCGAATTCAAATACGATATCGGCGAATTTACCACGACCGCCCGTTTGCTTTTTGAGTACTTCCCTGTGCTGAATAGTAGCCTGAAAAGCTTCTTTGTAGGCAACCATCGGCGCGCCCTGATTCACTTCCACTTTAAATTCACGCTTCATCCTGTCGACAATGATCTCCAGGTGAAGTTCTCCCATTCCGCTCAACACGGTTTGGCCCGTTTCATCATCTGTCCTTACCCGAAGTGTCGGATCTTCTTCGATCAATTTTGCAATGGCTGTGCCCATTTTATCAACGTCAGCCTGAGCTTTTGGCTCAATGGCAATGGAAATTACAGGCTCAGGGATGAACATGTTCTCCAATACGATCGGATGATCTTCATGGCATAATGTATCTCCGGTCTTGATTTCCTTAAAACCAACAGCAGCACCAATATCGCCTGCTTCGATGAAATCTATGGGATTCTGTTTATTCGCGTGCATCTGCATGATCCGGCTAATCCGCTCATTCTTTCCGCTACGCATATTCTTTACATAAGAACCGGCATCAAGGCGGCCGCTATAGCACCTGAAGAAAGCCAGACGTCCTACAAACGGATCGGTCATGATCTT
>JANMHK010000046.1:0-5389 GCA_031375135.1 Sphingobacteriales bacterium
TGAAGTTTGAGCGGCCGCAAGTATTGATGAAGGAAGGGAAGCCCGCCTGGCTATATGTAGCATCGGGATGCAATATATATGGCGGAGAGTCAACAGTGAGTTATGTACTTAAGTATAATGACAAATCTTAATAGTAATGGGTAAAGCATTTTGGTCCTTATTTGTTTTCGTCATATGCTTGGTTAATTTTCATGAAAGTATTGCTCAACACACAAAGGTTCGAATAGCCTGCATAGGAAATAGCATAACCTTTGGGGCCAGGGTTCAGAACCCACAGTTAGAATCTTACCCGGCTGTGTTATCTGCAATGTTAAAAGGGGGCGGGTATACGGGATATGAAGTTAAAAATTTTGGTATAGGTGGCGCTACGGTGATCCGGTTTGGGACGCCAAATATTTGGAAGGTATTGGATTCATTGAAATTGGCCCCGCCTGATATTGTAGTTATTGAAGTGGGAACAAATGAAACGGTTGGCGCACCGCGTTATAATTGGGAACATATTGGGGATTTTGAAAAAGACTATTTTGAATATATTGGCGCAATAAGAAAAATTAACCCCAATTGCAGGTTTATTATGTGCAGTCCCTTGGATATGGTTATTGAAACGCAGGGTTTGTCGCCGGAAAGAGTAAATGACCTTTCATTAAGAAGGCCCCGGATATGGGAGTTGCGAAAAAGAGTCAGGAAGATTGCCAATAAGGAGCACGCATATTTTATGGATTTGACAAAACCGTTTAAGGGTAAAGTTGATCTTATGACCACCAGTGACGGGGTTCATCCGAATAAAGATGGATATGCTTATCTGGCAACATTAGTGTTTGATTTTATGGTCAGGAAGGGAATAGTTGCGCATTAAGGGAGATGATCAATCCATTCAATAACTATTTGTATATATGAAATTGCTTAGCAACAAGATTGTTTTCCTGACGGGTGGTTCGCGGGGCATTGGTTATGATTGTGCGAAAGCCTATGCTGCCCATGGAGCAAAGGTTGTGGTAGCCGCGCTGGATCAGGTGGAGATCGAGTCTGTCATACAAGAACTTGGCCAGGAGCATTTTGGAATCGTATGCGATGTGTCTTCTGGTGAATCGGTAAAACGAGCGATAGAAAAGGTGGTTGAGAAATATGGCCGTATTGACGTCATTCATAATAATGCGGGTATTGCTGATCCTTCATGCCCGTTGCATGAAACAACGGAAGAACAATGGGATAAGCTGATGAATGTAAATGTAAAAGGGATCTATTATACAACACGGTACGGCATTGAGCATTTGAAGCAATTGGGCGGATGTATTTTAAATACCAGCAGTATTGTTGGGGAAATTGGCCAGGAACTTCACGCGGCTTATACGGGAACCAAAGGTGCCGTAAATGCACTGACCAAATCAATGGCGCTTGATTATGCCAAGTATAACATTCGTGTAAATGCGGTTTCGCCATCTGCCGTGTGGACACCTATGCTGGAAAAATGGAATCAGGACCAGCCTAATGGGACAAGGGAAAGCATGGCATTGTATCTAGATGCCATTCATCCGATTGGATATTGTCCTAAGGGTGATGTGGTGGCTGATGTTTGTGTTTTTTTGGTATCTAATATGGCGAGGTTTATAACAGGTTGTATCATGCCGGTATCCGGAGGCGCGGAGTTGGGTTACCGCTCGGTGCAGAAGGTGAGTTCTATAACCGAAGTAGACCCCGGAAAATAATATATATGGCTCATGGTCAGGAAAATTAGTGTTCAGGATGTCCGTTTCAAATTAGAGAAAGGAGCGGGCAGTGATGCAATACATCAGGACCCCATTTACTCCTATGCGGTTACGAACTTAATAGATGATAGCGGCATAATAGGTACAGGCTTCGCTTTTACATTAGGCGAAGGCAATGACCTGGTCTGTAAAGCAGCTGATTTTTACGCCAGGCAATTGTTGGGAAAAGATATTGAGGAGGTCATGGATTCATTCGGGACCTTGTTTAATCAACTTTCCAATGAACAGCAGTTTCGTTGGCTGGGGCCTCATAAGGGTGTGGTCCATCTGGGATTGGCATCGGTGACCAACGCCTGTTATGATCTCTGGGCGAAGAAAAGGGGCGTGCCCCTTTGGAAGTTGTTGATTGATCTTACACCTGAGCAAGTTGTAAACACACTTGACCTGTCTTACCTGGAAGATGAGTTGACCAAAGATGCAGCGCTCCAATTGTTGAAAGCGCAATGGTTAACAAAGCAGGAGCGGATGAGTATCCTGGAAACCGGTTATCCGGGGTACGACACGTCGGTAGGGTGGTTTAATTATTCGGATGAGAAGGTTAGGGAAAATTGTCGCAAAGCCCTTGCAGAAGGATTTACAGCTATGAAGTTAAAAGTAGGGTCTGCAGATCCGCGTCGCGATGTATTGCGCGCAAACATAGTTCGTGAAGAAGCTGGCGGGGATGTTAAAGTGATGCTGGATGCCAATCAGCAGTGGACCTTGCCACAAGCCATCAGTATTTGCAGGGAATTACAAGCTATGAATCCTTACTGGATAGAGGAGCCTACACATCCGGATGATGTGCTGGCACATAAAACGCTCGCCGATGCGATCTCGCCGATTAAACTGGCATTAGGGGAGCATGTTCCTAACCGGATCGTATTCAAGAATTATTTGCAAACAGGCTCCGCGGGCTTTATACAAGTAGATGCCGTAAGGGTGGGTGGTGTCAGTGAATTCATCACCGTCAGTTTACTATGTAAGAAGTTTGGGATCCCCGTAGTGCCGCACGTTGGGGATATGGGACAATTGCATCAGCATCTGGTGCTTTTCAACCATATCTCTCTGGGGCACGAGGTTGTCTTTTTAGAACACATACCACATTTACAGTCAAAATTTGTCAATCCGGTAAACATTGAGGACGGTGTTTATCGTGTGCCCCAGGAAGCGGGGAGTAGCTGTGATTTAAAATCTGATAGTTAAGATGATTGGATCAATTGATATGGTCATTTGCATAGCCTACATTTTAGGCATCCTGGCATTGGGGTTATGGGCAGGGTTGCATAAGAAAAAAGCCGTTTCCGGGGAGCAGTCCCGGGAGTATTTCATGGCCGGAAAATCGGTACGCTGGCCCATGATCGGGCTTGCCCTGTTTGCTACAAACATCAGTTGCCTGCATCTGGTGAGCCTTGCCCAGTCGGGCTTCGATACCGGCCTGTTGAATGGTAATTACGAATGGATGGCGGGAATCACCCTGATCATCCTGGTATTATTTTTTATTCCGTTTTATATTAAATCCGGAGTGTCAACACTGCCCGATTTTTTGGAGAGGCGCTATAACAGGGCCTGCCGCGACTGGCTGACTGTCATATCCATTCTTTCAGCGATCGTTATTCATATTGCTTTTTCATTTTTAGCCGGGGGCATTGTTTTACAAACACTGTTTGGAGTGAATTTTTATACCAGTGTTATTGTTATTGCAGTGATTACCGGAATTTATACCATCCTCGGTGGCCTGAGGGCCGTGATGATAACGGAGTCTGTTCAGACCGTTGTTTTATTGGGGGGTGCGTTTATCATCACTGCGATCTGCTTTCAAAAAAGCGGAGGCTGGTTGGGTATTACTGAAACGCTTGAATCAACAGGTAACAGCGATAAGCTTTCCATGCTCCGGCCCCTGGGTGATCCCAGCGGTCTGTCGTGGCTCGGAGTGTTGGTTGGGTATCCGGTAATAGGCATTTGGTATTGGTGTGCGGATCAAACCATTGTGCAGCGGGTATTGGGTGCAAAAGATGAGAACCATGCCAAGGCGGGGGCCTTGTTTTGCGGGTTCATTAAAATTTTACCGGTATTCATTTTTGTGCTGCCGGGTTTAATGGCTTTTGTATTGATGAAACAGGGCTTCTTTGACGTGAGCAGTATCACCAATTCGGCTGATGGCAGCACGAAAGGTATCTATACGTTAATGATCACTCAATTGGTGCCAAAAGGATTAGCGGGCGTTCTGGCAGCGGCGCTCATCTCAGGGTTAATGAGCCAGATCTCCGGGGCCCTAAATTCTATTGGAACACTTTTTAGTTATGATTTATATAAGCGTAATTATCCTGAAGCAACTGATAAAAAATTAGTGTCCGTTGGACGTGTTTCCGGTGCTGTGGCCCTGGTCATTTCGATTTCCCTGCTTCCATTAATCAATCAATACGAAAGTTTGTTCAATGGTGTCCAGGATGTGATCGCCCATATGGCCCCGCCGATTACTACGGTTTTTTTATTGGGTGTATTTTGGGGCAGAGCGTCTGCCAGATCGGCCCAGTATACGTTATGGATAGGTTCTTTGTTAGGTGCCATAGTATTTGTTGTCAATAAAACGATGCCTGGCTCAGTCATGGGAAACATTCCTTTTATGATGATGGCGTTTTATTTATTTACTGCCTGCGTGATGCTGCAAGTAGTTCTATCCTATGTATTCCACGTTCAACATACGGCAGAAAGCAGCCAGCTATATTGGCAGAATTGGAGAGAACCGCTTCAGGCTAAAGGCTGGCCGGGATTAGCAGATTATCGGGTGCTGTCATTCATATTGCTGTTCATCTTGATGGCTTTATATATTATGTTTAAGTAGTAAGTTTTGTTATTAACTTCTCATTTAGTTTTTTAAAAATCCCGGGAACCTTTTGAGATTGGTAAACGTTACCTTTACACACGAATAAATAAATTAATATGAAAAGTAACATTTGGCTCCTTGCCTGTTTGTCCATAGTTGTGGCCTCTTCCTGCAGTAACGAAGACAATCCAATACCTCCTGCTACAGTGGTAAAAGAATGGAACATTGCCTTATCTGCGAAGAATGAAAATCCTGCACCCGCTGGCAGGAATGAAACAGGCACCGCTACCTTGCAGCTCTTTTCCGACAATTCGTTAAAATACAGCATAAATGTATCAGGACTAGCCGCCGGTGATGCTTTGACAGCAGCACACATTCACACGGGCGACGTGATCTCCAACGGTGGTGTTATCCTGGGACTTAACCCAACTTTTACTGGTGGAGTTGCTAGCGGTACCATTACAGGCCTTAGATCTACGTTTGTTGACAGCTTGAAAAGCGATCTGAATGAGCTTTACTTCAATGCACACTCTACCCAGGTAGCATCTGGATTAGTACGGGGGCCACTAAATACTAAGTTGGAAATGGTGTCAGATGTAGTACTCAACGGTGCTAACGAGGTGCCTGCGGTGACCACCACTGCAACAGGTATTGCCTTGCTGCGATTGACCTCAGCTAAAAAGCTGTATTACAGAGTTACAGTTACGGGTTTAGAAGCAACTGACGCTTTAACCGCATCCCATTTACACAGAGCAGCAGCGGGCGCTAATGCTGGTGTTTTTATAGGTTTATACTCTACCGCAGCAGATTTTGGCACGGC
>JANMHK010000099.1:0-2311 GCA_031375135.1 Sphingobacteriales bacterium
CAACAAATACGTCGGGCGTTATGCCGCCGCCATCAAAGACTTTTTTGCCATTTTTCGTAGTGTATGATTTACCTGTGGTCAATTTGCTGCTGTCCGCGCTAAACAGTTCACCACGATGGTAACGCTCCAGGATTTCCTCATTGTATTCCATGACACCCTTGTTGTAAGGCTTCTGTATACTCCTTCCGAGAGGCGTATAGTATCTAGCTACAGTTAACCTTAACGCAGCGCCATCAGAAAGTGAATATTGTTCCTGAACCAGGCCCTTGCCAAAGCTTCTGCGACCTATGATGGTTGCCCTGTCCCAGTCTTGCAAGGCACCGGCAAGCACCTCACTCGCGGATGCTGAACCTTCATTCAACAGAAGAACCAATTTACCTTGTTCGAAAAGCCCCCGGCGCCGGCACTTATATTCTTTCTTGGGACTGTTTCGTCCTTCTGTATATACGATCAGCTTGTCGCCGTCGAGAAATTCATCAGCCATTTCAACGGCCTCGGTGAGTATTCCGCCACCGTTTTCCCGCAAGTCAAGCACCAGGCTGTTCATTCCTTTTTTCTGCAGTGATTCAAGAGCCCCCATGAACTCTTTGAAAGCAGTTTCTGAAAATTTGTTCAGCTTAATATACCCGGTTTGTTTGTCAAGCATATAAGCAGCGTCAACAGCAAATAGTGGGATGAAACCACGAATGATATCGACCTTAATGGGGGCATTGTTCCTGAAAACTGTCACATTAACTTTACTTCCACGGGGACCTCTTAGCAGGGTCCTGATTCCATCGCTGGTGATCTTGATGCCAGCCACTTTCTTGTCCTCCACCTGCAGGATGCGATCCCCCGCCAATAAGCCTGCCTTATCACTGGGACCGCCTTCAAGCACATTAATGATATGTACCGTGTCGTCAAAAATATTGAACTCGACACCGATACCTTCAAACCTTCCAGCCAGGTCTTCATTCACATCCTGCAATTGCCTGGCAGGGATATAAACGGAATGTGGATCAAGGCCAGACAGCACTTCTTCAATGGCAAGTTCGCGGAGTGAATCGGTATTCACTGGATCCACATACCTTCCTTTGACCAGGTCCATCACTTCCTGCATTTGACCGGGCGCACCGATCTTGAGAATATTTGAGCTCCAGGGCATCTTGTCCCGAAGCTTGTATCCGAGGAACATACCAACCACCATGGAGATGGCAAAGAAGAACGGAAACCAGACTTGTAATTTTTTATTATTCATCACTAACCTTGTACCTTGGGTGAGAAAAGACAAATTTCCCTAAATAAGTTGAATTATTTATGCCGGTGGTAAAATTGATTGCAGACAGTGGCTCAACAAAAGCGGAATGGTGCATTATTGGGAAAGGCCGGAAAAAGACAATTTTTACAGATGGGATAAGTCCTTATTTCCTCAATTCTGAGCAGATCATTGAACTTCTTCAGAAACAATTAATACCCGGCATAGGAAAGCTGGTGATTGATGAAGTCTGGTTTTACGGAACCGGCTGTAAAAATCCATTGAACAGGAAGTTGGTCCTGAAAGCACTTAAATATCATTTTCCAACATCAAAACTGGAAGTGGACCACGATCTCATGGGTGCGGCCAAGGCACTTTGCGGGAACGGGAAAGGGGTAGCCTGTATTCTGGGTACGGGTTCTAATTCCTGTTATTATAATGGGAAGAAGATCGTAAAAAATTCTCCCGGACTGGGTTATGTGTTGGGAGATGAAGGAAGCGGGGCCTATCTCGGCCGTAAAGTATTGCAGTATTATCTTTACAACACATTTGACGAAGACCTGCGTTCGAGGTTTGACGCAAAATATGTCACCAACCCATCGGAAATATTGGACAATGTGTATAAGAAACCTTTGCCCAATAAGTATCTGGCTTCTTTTGCACTTTTTTTGGCGGAGAATCGGGGGCATTACATGATTGAAAATATTATTGAAGATGGATTGAACGATTTTTTCTTCAATCACATTTACAAATACCGCGAAAGCTGGACCAGCCCATTGTTTTTCGTAGGCGGTGTAGCCTATGGGTTTAGGGATGTTCTCCTGGAACTGGCTGCGGGCTATGAGTTGGAGATCGGTAAAATTCTTAAGAATCCGATGGAGGGACTTGTTGAATATCATCGTTAATTTTTTGATCAGACATGAAGGAATTTATTAAAGTCACGGAAAAGGATTCTGAGTACAGGCATTTGGAAAAAATGTCGATTCGTGAATTGCTGAATAATATTAACAGGGAAGACCAGGTGGTTCCTGTTGCAGTGCAAAAGGCGATTCCCGATATTGAAAAACTTGTTTTAGC
>JANMHK010000104.1:0-7135 GCA_031375135.1 Sphingobacteriales bacterium
CATCAGTAACGGAACGTATAAGCTTATGGTAAACCGATTTGGTACTGACGCTTCGAATGTCAGTAGGAATGTGATTTGGGATCTGCATAGACCAGCGAATAAGGCGATCGCCGCGAACACGGAAGCCCTGTTCATTGTAACGGATCGATTTGGTGACCAGAACCAGGTAGTTGGTGGTACTACATCCATGAGGCAGGCTGTGCCATTTTTCACTGCACCTACCCTTCTCACGCCAGATGGCAGGGTGGGTATGTCGCCTACCTTCGGTCTTGAATTTGACATGACCACTACATACGGAAGGGGAATTGGAAGATGCCGTGGTACGGGTTATGCTACCAGGAGACTCTGGAATGACCCCGCCGACCTACGCGGTGACACCACATCGGGAAACTGGATGACGATGGGTCAAGTGCTTTACAATAATCCAGCGATCAAAGGCGTATCTCCATTCTATGGTAGAAGACTGCAATTATTCAATGCAAATGGCACCCTAACTGTTTCATCCGGCGACACGATCCGGACCTGGTTTGACTGGCCTCACTATAAGCTGTTCATCCCGGATCAGATCCGCACGCCATGGCAGGGCGGTAACTCAGACTGGTACGTTTTCCGTTTGGCAGAAACCTATCTGCTGAGGGCAGAAGCATATTGGTGGAAGGGCGATAATGCTAAGGCAGCTGACGATGTAAATGCCGTCAGGACGAGGGCAAAATGTGCTCCATTACTTCCTGCACAGGTGGACATCGGAACCATTCTCGATGAGCGCGGAAGAGAGCTTTATTATGAAGAGCCAAGAAAGACTGAATTGACAAGGATGGCCTACATCTTTGCAAAAACAGGTAAACCTTTCAATGGTAAGACTTATAACGTGAATAGTTTTTCAACGGCCAATTTCTGGTACGACAGGCTCATGGATAAGAACGATTTTTATAAGGTCAACGCGAAAAACGTTCGCGGCGATGCTTACACCATTAGTCCATACCATGTGTTGTGGCCGGTTCCGAGGCAAGCGATTCTGGCTAATAGCAACGGTCAGATCAACCAGAACCTCGGGTACTCAGGCAGTGAGACCAACAAACCACCGCTGGCCACCATACCTGAGTAGTTTGATTTCGAATAATTCTTATGCGAGTGCCCCGGTAAAATACCGGGGTACTTTTTTAAAATGAAGGTTATGAAGTCTTTCATACTTGTTACAGCCTTGTTCATCACTACTTCCCTGCTCGGGCAATCTAAGTACCTGTTTAATGAAAACGGAGGCATGTGGATCCGCAATGAAGGCCGGGACGTGCTTTGTTATCAGTACGGCACGCATTATCCGCCTCCAGGGGTCGATACTGCTTTTAAAAGAAGCGGTTATTTCCATCCCGTGAATGCACCACATGGACAAACGTTGACACGTATAGACGCGCCAGATCATTATCACCATTATGGGATCTGGAATCCCTGGACACATGTAGAATGGCAGGGTAAGATCTACGATCTCTGGAACCTGAAAGACCGAAAAGGAACCGTTCGTTTCGAGAAATTCAACGAGATAAAAGAAGACCGCAAAAAAAGCAGCTTCTCGTTTCGCCATCAGCACGTTGCCTTTGTAAAGGACGGCAATAGTACTAGGGAAGTGCTGATCATGAATGAAGACCAAACCCTTATTTATCATCATCCCAAAAAAGGGCAAAATTATTATTTCCTTGACCTGATCATCGAATTGAAACCTGCCACAGACGGTGCGGTGACCTTGAAGGAGTATCGCTACGGCGGATTGGGTTGGCGGTGTACCGAAGAATGGAACAAGGAAAATTCGAGTGTGCTGACTTCAACAGGACTGGACAAAACAAAGGCAGATGGTTCATTGGCCAAATGGGTAGTGGTAGAAGGAGCCCTTGGGAATGAAAAAGGTGGCATGATCTGGTTCTCCCATCCTTCAAATTTCAATCATCCTGAGCCGCTGAGGATCTGGCCGGATAACTCAAACGGAAGAGGAGATATGTTTGCCAATTTTTCCCCTACAAAGAATAAAGACTGGCGTCTTGAACCTGGAAAGACCTACATACTTAAATACCGGATGCTGGTCTATAATGGTAGCATGATGGACAAAGCCCTGGCAGATCGATTATGGAATGATTACTCAAAAGGCAATTTGGACCAGCGCCTGAAATAGTTATTTCAACTCTTTTAAGGTGCAGTCGAACTGGATCGATTCGGGCGGAAGCGTTTGATTTTCATTTCTGATCCTCTTCATCAGCAGTTCAGCAGATCGGCTTCCGATATGGGAACACTGTTCTTCCAGGGAAGCGAGTGGGGGAGTGTCTAGATATTTCAACATAGGCAGATTACCGAAGCCGACAAATTCAATTTTTCTGTAGGAGGTTTTCTTCAGTGTTTTAATATACTGCATGGCATCCATGGCGATATAGTCTTTAAAAGTAATCACCGCAGTAGGGATATCTCTTAAGCTGAGTAGTTTATCTACTGCCCGTATGGTACTGGTGGTAGAAAGGTCAGAAGAATAAAGCACACTTTTATCAAAAGGGATATTATTCACTTTCAATCCCTCTATATATCCGTTATATCTTTCTTTGGTAGTGATCAGGCTGGGAGGGCCAAGGATGAGGGCGATACGCTTATGCCCTTTCTTCACCAAAAAATTCACGGCATCCAAGGTCCCTTTGTACACGTTGCTGGTGACATTGAAGCATGGAAAGTCTGCAGGCCTTCTTACAAAATAAACCACCGGAATCCCGGATTCTTCCAGCCTTTTAAAATGATCGAAATTGGTGGTGTTTTTTGAGATCGATACGATGAGACCGTCTACACGGTACTTGCTCATCATTTCCGTGATCTCGACCTCTCGTTGAAAGTCTTCGTAGTGCTGGCTGATGATCGCTTTGTATGAATTAGCCATGGCGTATTCTTCTATCCCGCTAACGGCCAGCGTATAAAACTGGTCAAGCAGATTCGGAATGATGACTCCGATACTGAAACTTTTTTTGCTCTTAAAAGAAATGGCGGTTTGATCAGGCGTAAAGTTCAGTTTCTTCGCCAGTTCTTTCACGCGTTGCCTGGTGATATCGCTGATGGAGGGATAGTCGTTCAATGCTTTCGACACCGTGGAAGGTGACATGTTCAGCATTTTTGCCAGGTCCTTGAGTTTGTAATTGGGGGTCATGTTATTTGGGAGGTAGAAATTAAGGAATAATTTCTACTTTTTTCGTGCTGAGAATAGGGCCCCTGCAAGAACCATCCCAATTCCCAACAAGCTCTCCATGGGTCTGTCCATGATGGTGAAGATGAGCACCCATGCACTGAACAGGAGAAAAATGATCTGCGGCAATGGTTTGAAGGGCGTTTTGAATTCTCCTGGACGGGGTTTGATAAATAGGCTTGAAGCCACGGTCAGGGCCGACATCAGCTGAAGTACAAATCCTGCATACAGCAGGATCTTTTCGAAAGAGCCGGTGAGTGTAAGGGCAATACTGATGATGGCATGAAGCCATAAGGCCTGGACAGGAATTCCGTGTTTGTTAATGCGTGAAAGGGGTTGCCAGATGCTATGGTGTTTTGCCATGGCCCAAGTGACGCGCGGCCCGACCCACAGATAACTGCTCATGGTAGCGATAAGTTGAAGCGCAATAAAAAAACTGACCCATTTCCCCCCTTCCTGTCCAAAAAGATTGAAGAATGAAATAGCACTTACGTTCTCTTTGCCAGCAAGCTCATTTACTGAGGCGTGTTTTAAGAGTACAATTTGGAAAAGCATATAAAGAATGGCGATGAGAACAGTACTGAAAATCAATGCCCGCGGCAAATTTTTCAGCGGGTTCCTGATCTCGTCAACGATATACGCTGCGGCGTTCCAACCCGTATACGAGTAAGTCACATAGATCATGGACACGGCAAAGCCTGTTGTAGCGATCTCATTGGTCCAGGTATTTGAAAAATCAAAGGAATCCTGAGTGCCAGAAGTTCCAAGGAAACCAAGCAGAACCAAACCTGCAATGAATATGATCTTAAAAACAGTAGAAATATTTTGCATCCTGCTGCTATGTCCTATCGTAAAGCTGTGCATGATGGTAATGAACAAGATCAGTACGATCGCTAAGGTGGTTGAACCGCCAATACCAAATGGAGCAAGATATTTGGTAAAGGCAATGGCTGCTAATGCAACAGGTGCCGAGAATCCGATGGTTAATCCAGCCCATGCAGAAAAATATCCCAACAGCGGATGAAACACACGGGAAAGAAAAATATAGTCCCCACCGGTGTCTTTAAAATGCGTACCGAGTTCTGCATAAGCAAATGCACCACAAATGGCGATCAGTCCGCCTCCGATCCACAGGATGATGATGCTCCAGGTATTTTGTACAGAGGATAACTGGAATCCGAGGCTGGTGAATACGCCTGTGCCGATCATGTTGGCGACAACAATAGAACAGTAAAGAGTGATATTTTAATGCCCCTGTTTGCCATTTGTTGAAGATAGTATCGTTCACCGATCTTTCAATTCAGCGTGCTGTTTAGCGGCCATTATCAGAATTGATATTTGAGGCCGAGTACGGTAGTAATTGAAATGTTAGGGTGGGTGAATTTGAAATATTCCAGGTAAAGCTGCAGGGGAATTTCCACCTGGGTAGGAAAGCGGATTCCTTCATTGTTTTTCTCCTGGTTGACGACAAGACCTGATATTACCCGGATCTGAAAATTGTTTTTGTTCCCGGCTGTAAATTAATCTAAGGGAATGAAATTTACCCCAGTGCATACCCGTTTGATGTGCTGAATTAAAAGGTTTTCACAAAGAAAAGCCCGTTTCGGACCAATTATAGTTTCAGCCCTTGGTGCTTGTAGAGATAGTATGCGGTTTGGTAATTGGAAATGGCCTTATTGACAATCCGGCTGTTGGATTTTATCGGGACCTGTTGGTTGGTGCTTGCTTCGTAGAGGTAATTGTCGATTTTTCTTAATGGCGAGAGTATCACCAGGCTATCATCTTCCATATAGCCCAATTTCTGGTAGGTCCCCACAAAAATGCGGGGGTAATAGTTTGGCGACAACACATCTTTTCCAAAAAGCCTGCTGTTGTAGCTCCAGTGCAACAAGTTGAATAAGGTTGGATAAAGGTCAATTTGTGAGCAAAGTTTATCAATATTTTGGTGGTGAGGGTTCCTTGCGTCAAAGATCAAAGCAGGGATATGGTATTTGGAAATGTCAATTTCGTTTTTGCCCGCACTGCTCGCGCAATGATCCGCTATAAAGATAAAAATCGTGTTCTTGTACCAAGGTTTCTTGCTTGCTTTCTGTAGCAACTCCTTAATGGCATAGTCCGTAAATTTCACTGCGCCATTTCTTCCTGTACCGGAAGGGATATCTATTCGTCCTGCTGGATAGGTATAGGGCCTGTGGTTGGAGGTGGTCATGACAAAATCATAAAACAGCTCTCCTTTTTTATATTCAGCATCAGCATCCCTGATAACGGCACTATAAAGATCCTCATCACTGATACCCCATGCATTTTCAAAACCCACCAGGCTGTCTGGGATGGTCTCCCTTCTTGAATCAAGTTTCTCGGATGCTGTTATGTTTTTGCCCCGATCGTGAATTTTATAACCATTGTTCCCAAAAAAATAGTTCATGTTGTCGAAATACCCATCGCCGCCATAAAAGAAGGAGGTATTGTAATGCTTTTCGCGGAAGATTGAACCGATGGTAGCCAGATGCTCGTTATTTGGCCTTCTTACAATGCTGCTACCGGGTGTGGGCGGTATTGCCAGGGATAAGGCTTCCATGCCCCTGACGGTTCGGTTGCCCGTGGCATAAAGGTTAGAGAAACTAATGCTTTCGTTCCAAAGGGAATCGAGGGTAGGGGTGATATGATCCTTGTTGCCAAAATGCTCCATGAAATCAGCACTCAGACTTTCAATGGTGACCATGATGACATTTGGCGTCTCCATTACGCCAGGATTTTCAATATGTCTCGTGATCAGGCTGTCATTCAGAAACCGGGCCCTATCCCCTAAGTCCATTCTTAACTCGCTGGTGGCAGTTTGCTGGTCGATCTTTTTATAAAAATCGTCGTAGTTCAGTTCATTGTTTTTAAAAGCAGAGAAAAATGAATATATGCCTGCTTTTGAAAGCTCGTTTTGATAATGGCTTTCGGAATTTTCCGCGAGGTTGTTACTGATGCTGGCCGAGTAAGTCACTGCCAGGAGAATCGTAACAGCAGCTACCGATATCCGGATTGAAAAAGGGGTGGAACCGGAAAAACTATCTTTGAAATAGCCCCGGCGATTGAACACATAAGTGATCAACAGACTGATGGCCAACATGCCGGTGATCAGGATAGGCAGAGGATAGGATTCATTGATATTTCTGAACACTTCATAAGTGTAAACCAAATAATCAACTGCAATAAAATTAAACCTGCTTTCAAACTCGCCCCAAAATGTGAATTCTGCGAAAAAGGAAAACATCGATATAAGTATCGCTAAAAAGAAGGCAGTATAGGTGATCCATTTATTCGCTGCCCGAGGATGCCATTTTAAGGGCATCAGGCTTAGGTAGATAGAGTACGGAAGGACGAAGAACAGTGAAACGCCGAAATCATAAAGGATCCCGAGTCCATAGATCTTCCCTATGGCTGCGAAATCAAAATCGGTTTTAGACAACACTGACAACAGCAGGGAAGTTCTTACCAGGAAAGAAAAGAAAAGAAAAAAGAGAATAAAGCGAAAATAGATGCTGTATGTTTTCATGCAAAAAATATCCTTTATGAATTTACTGAATAGTTTGTTAGCACGCTGTTATTGTGGATCGTCCTTTATTCAATGCTAAACGATTGTTCACGCAGCCGGGAATTTCCGCTTCATAATGACTGACGTAGATCATTGTTTTTTTCATTTGTATACAAATGTCATTGATCATAGCAATAAACTGGGTAGTAGCTAAGGTATCCAGTCCCTGGCAGGGTTCATCTAATAAGAGGAGGGGCGGGTTCTTTACCAATGACCGGGTCAATAGCACTTTTCGTTGTTCTCCGTCTGACAGATTGTGGTATAAGCGTTCAGAAAGATGGGCCACCTGCATACATTCCATCCATTGTTCAACTAATGCTTGTTGGGAAGCATTCAGTTTCCTGAAC
>JANMHK010000127.1:0-13999 GCA_031375135.1 Sphingobacteriales bacterium
GTCGCAAGGCGGCTGGGTGGCCCAGGTTGATCCCGCCGGAAGCAAGTGGACCCTGATCGCTTCCGGGTTTCGTAATTCATTTGACCTGGCCTTTAATAATGCAGGAGAACTGTTCACTTATGACTCTGACATGGAGTGGGATTTTGGTACCCCCTGGTATCGCCCAACAAGAATCCTCCATGTTACCAGCGGTGGAGAATATGGCTGGAGGCCCGGAACGAACAAGTGGAACGCCAATTACCCCGACAATCTTCCGGCTGCTGTAAACGTAGGACAAGGATCACCAACCAATTTTGTCTCTGGAGCAAACGCACGATTCCCTGAGAAATACAAAAATGCTTTATTCGCCTTCGATTGGAGTTTTGGGATCATCTATGCGATTTATCCAACATTGAACGGCGCATCATATACGGCAAGAGGTGAAGAATTCATCTCAGGCTCGCCGCTTCCCCTGACTGATGGCGTAATTGGACCCGATGGCGCTATGTATTTTCTTACCGGTGGCCGCAGGCTTGAATCTGATATGTACCGCGTGTATTATGCAGGAAATGAGAATAAAAATTCAGCTCCCGTTAAAATCGAATTGAGCGAGGCTCAAAAAACCCGCAAAAAGCTGGAAGCATATCATGGAATACCAACCCCAGGCGCAGTGAATGAAGCCTGGCCTTACCTGAAGGATAAGGATCGCTTTATCCGCTACGCTGCTCGTATTGCTATTGAAGCCCAGCCGTTAAGCGAGTGGACAGACAAGACCGTCAATGAAAAAGATCCTGTGATGTTAACCAACGCTGCCATTGGTTTGGCGAGGCGCGGTGATGTGAAGATAAAAAAGCCATTGTTGAACGCACTGACCAGTGTGAACTTGGCTGTACTCTCTGAATCTCAGCAATTGGATCTTATGCGAGCCATTGAACTTGTATTTACAAGAATGGGCGCACCGGATGCTGCAGAAAAAGAAGCGGTGGCCAAATTGCTGAATCCCATCTTTCCTGCTACCACCAATGATCTGAACAAGGAACTCAGTAAGCTGCTGGTTTATGTGGAAGCGCCAAAAGCTGTTGAAAAAACCATGGCCCTGCTCGCCGCAGCGAAAGACGACCCGGGCGCACAAAAAACAATTTCTGCATCCTCCGATCTGATCCTTCGCAACCCACAATACGGAATGGATATAGCGGGGATGTTGTCAAAAATGCCTCCGCTTACACAGACCTGGTATGCCAACGTGTTGAGCCAGGCCAAGACAGGATGGACAACCGAGTTGAGGAACAAATATTTCCAATGGTACTATAAAGCATTTGGATACAAAGGCGGTGTATGTTATGTTGGATTCATTGACAAGGCACGGAAGAATGCGTTGGAAAATGTACCGAAAGAAAACTTTACCCAATATAACAAAATGTCTGGCGATTCTCTTGTGACGTTGGCGAGAAGGGGCTTAGACATTGGCCCGATAAGGCCTAAGGGTCCGGGGCGTAACTGGAAGCTTGAAGACGCAGTGGCCGTTGCAGACAGTGTAATAGGAAAAAGAAATTTCGAGCAGGGAAAGGCCATGTTCGCTGCATCACTCTGCCGCACATGTCACCAAGTAAGGGGTGAAGGCGGTGTTGCGGGACCCGATCTTACCCAGTTGGGAAATCGTTTCTCAACTAAAGACATGCTGGAAGCCATTATTTCTCCTAATAAAACCATTTCAGACCAATATGGCTCAACAGTATTCTACCTAAAAACCGGAGGATCCATACTCGGCAGATTGATACGGCAGGACAATGCCAAATACTATATTGCACAGAATCCTTTTGACATGCAGACTGTCAGGGAAATCCCGAAGAAGGATGTTGTAAGAACTCGCGTTTCGGAAGTTTCTCCCATGCTTGGAGGCATGATCAACGGACTGAATCCTGATGAACTCAGGGACTTGGTGGCGTACCTGAAATCCGGCGGTAGTTCAGCTCATCCTGTATACACCGCATCAAAATAAGCATAACGGATGGGTCAAACGTGGAGTGATAAGGTTGGAAATGTGGCTCAGGTAGGCGGTATTGAAACCGCGGTGGTTGACAATGGGATCAGCAGGGGCATGCGCATTGCCTGGTTCAATACGGGGGCAGGACTTCGTTTCAAAGTTTTGCTGGATCGTGCCATGGACATAGCAGATGCCTCATTCAATCAATATAACCTGGCCTGGCTTAGCCATGGAGGCATCACTCCCCCGCAACCATTATCAGACAGTGGATTAAGCTGGCTCAGAACTTTTGGAGGTGGTCTGTTGACCACTTGCGGACTGTCGCATGTAGGTGGCCCGGAAAAAGATGAATTTGGAGAAAGAGGAATCCACGGCAACATCAGCAATATTCCTGCAGAGATTGTATCGATCATTCAGCCGGATCCGGGCATGGGTAAGATGACCATGAGTATCACCGGCATCATCCGGGAATCCAGAATTTTTGGACCCACCCTGGAACTCAGAAGAACCATCTCTGCAACGCTTGGGGAAACCGGTTTTCATATTCACGATGAGATTGTAAACAGGGGCAATACGGAAGTCCCCCATATGATCCTCTATCATTGTAATTTCGGATGGCCACTGGCAGACAAGGGAAGCCAGTTGATCTGGAAGGGCAAGATGATGACGCGTGAGGGAAAAGATTTTCCAAACGGAGAGGCATTCAAAACCTGTCCTGATATAGTTCCCAACCACAGTGGAAATGGTGAAGAAGTGGCCATTGTTGATATCGATTCGGACGAAGATGGCCATTGTATTTGTGGCATTCACAACCCAACCATTGAATTGGCGGTTGCGCTTGAATTCAACAAGCAGGAACTGCCCTGGATGACGAATTGGCAACACTGGGGCAAGGGAGAATATGTCACGGGGATTGAGCCCGGAACACACCCGCCCATCGGTCAGTCCAAGGCGAGGGAAAACCAAACGCTGATCTTCATTGCCCCTGGCCATCGTGTTCAATACAATCTTTCATTTAAGGCCATTCATGGAAATGAAAACATCAAACAAATACTTCATTAATTATTCAACCCGAACTTAACTCGATATGGCACAACAGAGCATTGCACAGAAAGCATTAGATCAAGGAAAAGGAATTTTCCGGTTAGCACCAACCTGGGTGCCCAGGTCATTTTGTGTTCCAGGAAGAAGGATCAAACTGCACCCCGATGATTATTATATATTGGGAGGCGTAAGAGGTGGCATCGATGAACGCTGGCTTTCCTCTACCACACCCGCGAAAAATGGCCCGCTGACCGGCGAAAATGAAGGGCTTAGTCCTGTGGTTTTTGTAGATGGCCAAACTACCCATCAGATCCTTCTAAAAGATGCCGTGGACGAACTGAAAGGCGAGCTCATTGGAGACAGGCTTTGGAATGAGTATCAAAGCTGGCCCATGTATTCGAAGTTTTTTGATAACATGGGACCCCTACCCCATCACGTTCACCATAACGATGAAAAAGCTGCCCTGATCGGACAAAAAGGAAAACCAGAGGCTTACTATTTCCCGCCCCAATTAAATAATCATGGCGGAGATTTCCCATACACATTCATCGGCATTGCTCCTGGCACACCCAGAGAAGTGATCCGTGAATGCCTGGTGAATTTCACCAAAGGCGATAACAAACTGACCAACTATTCGCAGGCCTATAAGCTTGAGCCAGGCACGGGCTGGGACGTACCTCCAGGACTGTTACACGCTCCGGGCAGCATGTGCACCTATGAACCCCAGAAAGCATCGGATGTATTTGCCATGTATCAGTCACTCGTCAATGAGGCCATCATACCTGAAGAGTTACTTTGGAACGGTACACCTAAAGAAAGCATCGGTGACTATGACGCTTTGATGGATGTATTGGACTGGGAGCTGAACGTTGATCCAAATACTATGGCCAATCGGTTCATGGCACCAAAGCCCGTGCATGACCTGGAAGAAATGAAAGCGAATGGGTATGTCGAAAATTGGATCTGCTATAAATCAGAGGCATTCGGCGCCAAGGAACTCACCGTGTTCCCGGGACAAACCGTAACCATCAAAGACAGTGCGGCATATGGCATCATTGTGATGCAAGGGCGCGGAACTTTTGGTGTTTGGGAAATTGAAACGCCTGCGCTTATCCGTTACGGTCAGTTGACCAACGACGAATTCTTCATCAGCGAAAAAGCAGCAATGGAGGGTGTCAAAATAGTCAATACGTCAACCACGGATCCTATCGTTATCCTCAAACATTTTGGTCCGGCTAATCCGGACATGGTCCTGTAAATTCATTTCACTTTTAAAAATATCAGTATCAAACACAAATTCCACCTCGCCTGGATCGCACTGGTTGCAGCATTGATCGGAGTAGTCTCCTTCATGATGCCCGGATCCAACAAACTCAGTATCAAAAAAGGTTCGCATATCATCCTGATCGGAAACAACCTGGGTTCCAGGATGATAAACTTCGACTATTTTGAAACCGAGATGCAGCTTCGTTATCCGGACAGTATGCTCTACGTGCGCAACATGTGCGATGGAGGAAATACACCAGGGTTCAGACCTCATTCCGGAAGAAAAACGCCTTGGGCCTTCCCCGGCGCCGAGAAGTTTCAAACCGAGCTGGCCCGACCAGCGGGTTTCGAAGGTTTTGTGGAGTATCCCGATGAATGGATGACCAAACACAAGGCCGATATCATTGTTGCCTTCTTCGGTTATAATGAATCTTTTGAAGGAGCATCGAGATTGGCAAACTACAAAGCAGAGTTAGAGGCCTTCATTAAGCATACCCTTGCCCAGAAGTATAACGGGAGTTCTGCTCCCCAACTGGCATTGATCTCTCCAATAGCATTCGAAAATCTTTCGGGGAAATATGACCTGCCTAATGGGAAAACAGAAAATGCAAATCTGTTGCTCTACACGCAGGCCATGAAAGAAGTAGCGGCAAAAAACAAAGTTCTTTTTATCGATGCTTATTCGCCGAGCAAAATTTGGCTGGATGATCCCGAAACCGACATGACCATTGACGGATCTCAATTGACTGATGCAGGTTATTCAAAATTCGGGCCTTTCCTGGCAGACGAAGTATTTGGAAAAAGAACTGTTGCCGCTCCAGCTAACAGAGCTGGTGTATCAGCTGCCGTGAAAGAAAAAAACTGGATGTGGCATAACGATTTCAAGATCCCAAATGGCGTCCATGTATTTGGAAGAAGATATAATCCTTTTGGTCCCGACAACTATCCTGCAGAACAAAAGAAGATCAGGGAAATGACGCTGATCCGCGATACGGCGATTTGGATGGCGGCTAACGGAAAGAAAATGGATGTCGCGTCGGCAGATGCAAAGACCTCGGTACTGCCCGCTGTACAAACGAATTATAAGCCCAAAGACCCCAATGCAGAACTGCGCTATTTGTATGGACAGGAAGCGTTAGATAAATTCACAGTTGCGCCAGGATATAAAATAGACCTGTTTGCATCTGAAGTGGAGTTCCAGGACTTAGCCAATCCGGTTCAAATTTCTTTTGATAACAAGGGCAGACTTTGGGTCGCTGTTATGCCTACCTATCCGCATTGGAAACCAGGTGACCCAAAGCCCAATGATAAACTGATCATCCTGGAAGACACGAACAACGACGGCAAAGCAGATAAACAAACCACTTTTGCAGACGGTTTGCAACTTCCACTCGGCTTTGAACTTGCGCCCGAAGGTGTCTATCTTTCTCAAGGCACCAACTTCATGTTGCTTAGAGATACCAATGGAGATGATAAGGCAGATACCCGTGAAATTCTGTTAAGCGGATTTGACGATCACGATACCCATCACGCGCATCATGCCTATACTACAGATGCCTCGGGCTCTATTTACATGGGCCAGGGTGTATTTCTGGCGAACGATATAGAAACATCTTATGGCCCTGTTCGCGGTACCAACGGTGGATTTTTCCGCTACGATCCCAAAAAGAAAAAACTTGATCGCATTGCACAACTGTCCATCCCAAATCCCTGGGGCATTGCCTTTGATGAATGGGGACAAGTGTTCTATGCTGAAACCTCTGGCCCTGATGTAACCTGGATGACCCCTGGAACTGTGAAGCCACGATATGGCGAGGCTACTCCAAAACCTGAAAGCATCATAGAAGAGAAACATCGTGTGCGGCCTACATCAGGATTGGAATTTGTTTCCAGCCGACATTTTCCTGACGAGGTACAAGGCGATATGCTGATCAATAACACCATCGGTTTTCTTGGCACCAAGCAACATAAAATGATGGATGCAGGAACTGGTTACAATACTCAACACAGGCAAGACCTGGTGAGTTCGAGCGATATCAATTACCGTCCAGTTGATCTTGAATTTGCACCCGACGGATCATTGTATATCGCAGATTGGCATAACGTACTGATCGGTCATATGCAACACAATATCCGCGACCCCTTGCGTGATCATACCCATGGTCGTATCTACCGGGTGACCTACCCTTCACGCCCATTGGTAACGCCTTCAAAAGTAGACGGCGCTACGATACCAGAGCTACTGAATAATTTAAAATTGCCTGAATACAGAACGCGTTACAGAACCCGTCGTGAACTCAGGGAACATCCTGCATCCGAGGTAATTCCTGAATTGAAAAAATGGATCGCAGAGCTGGATAAAAATTCTCCGAAATACGAAAAACTCCTGCTCGAAGCCTTATGGGTGAGCTGGGGACAAAACAAAGTGGATCAACCCCTGTTGCGTCAACTTCTCAAGGCTAGAGATTATCGTATCCGGGCAGCAGCTGTTGAAGTAGTTCGTTTTGCAGGCAGTGAACTGGCCGACAAGCCTGCCCTTCTGATGGGCGCGGCAAAGGATGATAGCGGTCGTGTTCGCATTGAGGCCATCGTTGCAGCATCATGGCTGAGCAAAGAGAAAGGACTACCGATCATTCTGGAAGCAGGAAAAAAACCTTTGGACTCCTGGATGAGCAAGTCCTACGTTGCTGCAGAAGCCCATATCAATGGCCATGGAATGAACAAGACCAAAGAAGAGTTAGCCGAAAAAGCTCCAACTGCTGCAGGTATTAAGCCTGAAGTGCTGGCAAAAGGCAAAGCGATCTTTATGCGTGATGGTTATTGCAATACCTGCCACCAGCCAGATGGTAAAGGACTGGAAGCCGCGGGATTCCCGCCTTTAGCCGGATCAAAATGGGCGACTGGCAGTGAAGACAGGTTGATCAAACTAACCATTAAAGGAATATACGGACCCATTGAAGTGAATGGAAAGACGTACCCAGGGCAGGTTCCCATGACGCCCTATGGCGGTATGTTGAAAGACGATGAAATGGCTGCCGTTCTCACTTATGTAAGAAATGCTTTTGGCAACAAGGCGCCTGCAGTAACAACCGAAAAAGTAAAACAGGTACGCGCGGCCATTAAGGATAAAACAGGATTTTACACTCCTGAGGAGTTGCTCAAAATTCATCCGATGGAGAAATAAAAAATCAAGGCAGATCAATACTCCTTAGAGAAAAAATAATAGTGACACGATATGTATAAAATTGGTTTCAATACATTGGTTTGGTCAGCCGTGGTTTCAGATGAACAGTTTTCCATCATTGACCGGTTGAAAGAAATTGGCTATGATGGCGTGGAATGTTTTGTAGGCGCACCCGATGATGCCGCCTACAAACGTTTCGGTGATCATGCCCACAAAATAGGTTTGGAAACAACCAGTGTATTTGTGGTTGATCCGGCGCATAATCCCGTGGACCCCTCTGCTTCCATCCGGGCCAAAGCATTGGACCGTATCAAGTGGGGCATAGATAGAGCCCATGACATGCGTTCCACTATTCTTTGCGGACCCTTTCATTCAGCACATGCCCATTTTTCGAAAAAGCCACCTCAGGAAGATGAATACAGTTGGTGCGCGGAAGTGATGCAGCAGGCTGGAGATCATGCCGCACAGGCAGGGATCACGCTGGCACTGGAAGCTTTGAACCGCTTTGAATGTTATCTCTGCAATACGATGGAGCAATTGAAATATCTTGTTAACAAAGCCAGCCATCCTCATGTCAAAGCAATGTATGATACCCATCACGCCAACATTGAAGAAAAGAAAGCGCATGAGGCGTTATCAACTATTGCTCCGGTGCTGGCGCATGTTCACATTAGTGAAAACGATCGGGGAACACCAGGCGATGGTCATGTTCATTGGGATGAAACCTTTGCAACACTTTCTGACATTAATTATAACGGCTGGTTAACCATCGAGGCTTTTTCCAGAAATGATCCGGACTTTGCCAATGCCATCAATGTATGGAGAGAATATTCAACTCCCTGGGATATGGCCATAAATGGCTTATCCTTTATTAAAGAAAAAGCTGCACAACATAAACTCTAAATCTTTTAATAAAAAATGCACCCATATGCCTGAAAACAATTATCCAAAGCTACACAACGCCACCTGGCCCGGCATTGTAGGAAAAGGCCCGGATTCAGAACCACCTATTTCACTGGACACCCTGATTGATTTCACTGCCCATGCTGAAGTGGATGGAGTGAAATTTGACGGTATCGATATCGGCCTGTTCGAGCCCCATTTCAACATCGATGAATCAGAAGATGGGATCAAAAAACTAGCCGATAAAGTTGGCGCGCTCAATCTCAACATCGGTTCACTGGTGGCACCCATCTGGGGTGGTCCTGCAATGGGAAGCAAAGAAGACCGCGCCGTATTTGTAGACATGGTCAAACGCTCTTGCGAATTTGGAAAGAAACTGCGCAACGCCGGTGTACGACCCTATGGCATTATCCGAATTGATTCGGCCAGCAAGCCAGAAGCCTGGGCCCAGGATCCTGCAGGAAACACCAAACTGATTGCTGAAACTTTTCGTGAAGCCTGTGATGTTGCCGCTGATTATGGCGAACGACTGGCTGCTGAGGGCGAGATCTGCTGGGGTGGTATGCACAGCTGGAAAACAATGATCGATACCCTCGAGGCTGTTGATCGTCCAAATATTGGTTTCCAGGCAGACATGGCCCATACACTACTTTATCTGCTCGGATATAACGCTCCTGAACACCGTATCCTTCCCGAAAATTTTGATTGGAAAGATGGGGCGGTATTAGATGAAGGTCTGAGAAAACTCACCAGCGCCCTGCGTCCATGGACTATTGATTTCCATGTGGCCCAAAACGATGGAACCGTTCATGGGACTGGCTCGCACGACAAGACGGGGCGACATTGCCAGGCACTTGATCCAAACGGCAAACTGGATATTGCAAAACATGCTGGCTTTTGGCTGCGCGACGAAAATGGAGAACTCACCAAAGCATTCCAACATATTTGCTGGGATGGATGCATGTTCCCCAATGAAGTCATGATGAAACAACAAACCTGGAACGATATCCTGGCCGCACTCATCAAGGTAAGAAATCACCATGGTTGGACTGCATAAAAAATCTATACATTATTAACGATAATTTTCTATTACCATGGCAACAAAAAAAACACTCAATATTGGATTGATTGGCGGTGGATTCATGGGACGGACCCATTCCAACGGCTACAACCGCATTCGCAATTTTTTTCCAGAACTGGAGTATACTCCGGTTTTGAAAGCGGTTTGTTTTCGTAACGAAGTCAAGCTGAAAGCCTTTGCAGAACAGTGGGGCTATGAAAGCACAGAAACCGACTGGAGAAAGCTCATAGAGCGGGAGGATATTGATGCTGTTGATATTTGTACACCCAACGATACCCATGCTGAGATTGCCATTGCGGCTGCCAAGGCAGGCAAGATGATCCTCTGCGAGAAACCATTGGCGAGAAATCTGGCGGAGTCTCAGGAAATGGTTGATGCCATTGAACAGGCAGGTGTTAAGAATACCGTGTGGTACAATTACAGACGAATCCCGGCTGTCACACTAGCCAAGAACATCGTGGATTCGGGCAAGCTGGGGAAGATCTATCACTACCGTGCGAATTTCCTGCAAGACTGGACCATCAATGAAAACCTTCCGCAGGGTGGTGAAGGCTTGTGGCGAATGGATGCTGCTGTAGCAGGTTCCGGCGTAGTAGGTGACCTGTTGTCTCATTGCGTAGACACCGCCATCTGGCTCAATGGTGGTATAAAAGAAGTATCGGGCATGACGGAAACATTCGTCAAAGAAAGAATGCACCAGCTGACCGGAAAAGTGGAAGCAGTGAATATTGATGACGCCTGTTCATTCTTTTGCAGGTTCAACAACGGCTCGCTCGGACTTTTTGAATCTACCCGTTATGCCCGGGGACACAAGGCCCTCTACACTTTTGAAATCAATGGCGCGAATGCATCTATACGCTGGGATCTGCACGATCTGAACCGGTTGGAATATTTCGATAATGGAGATGAGTCGACCCTGCGCGGCTGGCGCTCGATTCATGTCACTGATGGTGAACAACCCTATATGAACAAATGGTGGGTGCCCGGTCTCGGCATTGGCTACGAACATTCATTTGTGCACCAGGTAGCCGATTTTCTGAAAAGTTTGGAAACTGGTGAGCCCTGCTCTCCTACTTTCAAGGAAGCCCTGGAAACGCAGAAGGTTTGTCAGGCGGTTCTGGATTCAGCGGCAACCAGAAGTTGGAAAACCTGTTAGCTATTCAGTGATCTATCATAAAAAAGGCGGTGTTGTTGAACACCGCCTTTTTTGTATTCCGGATAATTATTCGGCCACAATAAATTTTTGCATCAATGGTTTCCCCTTCTCCATGACCCGGATGAAGTAAACACCGGGCATTAAATCACAAGTGTTCAATCGCGTTGTACCCTTAAAGATGATCTTTGAACTATTCCGAGAGCATTTGTGCAAGTATATCATTGATAACCGGGGCCCGGTCAAAAATCATAAGATGACCCGCACTTTTTATGGACACTGTCGGCCTGGTATATCTATGGGGCAGGATAATGTCCCTGGTGCCATGAATATGGTGAGCGGGCACGGCCTGCTCTTCGGTTTCCCAATTCACTATGGCTTTCAGTGCCCAGGTAATGAACTCGTGATCCATATCCCTTGCCATTTGCCTGATGATGGCTTTATCTTCCGAAGTCTCGCTGGTAAAATACCGTTTGAGGTAAACACCGTTTTTTATGATTGACGGAGTGAGGAAACGGTGAAGTCCGAGATGAAATGCTTTTCTATAATAATGTGGAAGTTGGGAAGGATCTGAAATACTGGCAACCAGGATCAACTTGTCGGGTGGGAATCTCTTTGCAATTTCCACTGCCAGCATACCGCCAAAGGATAATCCCAATAATATAAAAGGCTCCCCTTTTTCGATTTGCTCGGCCATCCGCACGGCATAGTCGGCGAGACTATCTTGCTGCCGCGGCGGAATCCAATCGAGAAAATGAGGTTCATACTTGTCCGGCAGATGGATATGCCTGAACACGCGTTTATCGGCTGCAAGTCCTGGTATGAAGTAAACTTTCACAAGACAAATTTCTTCAAAAAAAGCATGTACTGTTGCAGAATAACGTTAAGAACTTGCAATAGCCTGTAAGGATTTATTTTTCTGCTCGTCTTACGGTGAAATAATTCCCATGACCAAATCTAAGAACATCCTCATTTGGGCACTAAAACTCATCGCAGCGGTGATCATGCTACAAACACTTTATTTTAAATTTTCAGCAGCACCCGAGTCGGTGTATATATTCTCAAGTTTGGGGATGGAGCCCTGGGGAAGAATTGGCACAGGCATCATGGAGCTGGTAGCTTCGATTCTCATAATCGTGCCGAGGACTACAGCCTACGGCGCCTTTCTTGGTTTAGGGATCATGGGCGGAGCGATTCTGTCCCATGTTCTGTTTCTGGGAATCGCTGTCATGGGTGATGGCGGACAACTGTTCATTTATGCCTTGCTGGTTTTTATCAGCTGCGCCATTCTTTTATACATCTATCGCCATCAGTTGAAACGATACCTGCCTGCCCGATTTGCTTAATGATCTGATTCGAATGCGGCTCGGATCATTTGACCTTTCTCCTCAGGATTTAAGCGCTTTGGTGTTTCTGGCTCTTTGTTAAAAGCTTTGATGATGATTTGATTTTGGGTGGCAAATATCCTGCACAAACTGCAGATCATTAAGTGCCTCCACAATTGAAAACGCATCCCTGCAGTCAGTAATCCTTCCTCCTTTTTGGAGATATAGTCAACGGCCTTTTTGCATGTTATTGATGTGCTCATATCAGTTCATTTATTGATCCAGTTTTTCTCGATACATGCCCTAAGCTGAACCTTGGCGCGGTGCATCAGAACCCAGAAGTTGGAGGGCGAAATGCTGAGTACTTCACAGATCTCTGCACTTTCAAGTCCATCCACGTATTTCATGGTAAAAACAGACTGTTGTACTTGTTTTAGCTTCTTATTACAGGATCGGAACACCTTATAGAAATCTTTTGCCACCAGAGGATCCAAGGGATCTGATATCCATTCATGGGGATAATGACCTTTTTGCCAATGATCATCCTGATCAAAGAAAACGTCTGTGCCATGCAGTTCGTCTTTTCTTGCCACGCTCCGGTAATGATCTATGATCCTGCTTTTCAATATCACAAACAACCAGTTCTTTACTGAGGTTTCACCCCTGTAAGATTCCATATTGCGCCAGGCAGATAAAAAGCTCTCCTGGACAAGGTCCTTGGACAACGGCTCATCCGCCACCCGCCGGAATGCATAGTTATATAGTGCGTCGGCGTGATCATGCACCCACTGACTGAACAAGATTTCTTTATCTGCTGTAAACTGCATGGGTTTAAAAAACCAAGTTACTCAAAAATGCGGGGGCAGTTTCTACGCATTATTCCTGATCTCTTATTTTCTCCCAATTCAGGTCAGCCTTGCGGATATATTCTTCAGTCGACTTAGTCCAGAGCCCTTTTACTTTTTGGTTATAGTTGAAGTACAACTTGCCGTTATAAATGGTCCAGGTGTCGGTCTCGGTTGGTGCTTTATGCCCATCCGCGGTGCCATAAGCGCAATAGCCGCCATACTGGGGTGCATATTTTTCCGGCTGGGCTTTAAAAAGCTCCAGGTTCGCTTCAGAAGCAAAATACCAGGTCGCTTCTTTCCAGGTATAACTAAACATGCTGTCGCCCATGACAGGCGCATTATCCGTAAAGAAGGCAACAGGATCAAAACCCCGGATAGCTTTGCCCTCTTTTTGAAAGATCTCCGCTTTCTGGGCTTTCCCTGGCAATGCGAGGAATAGTACGGAGGTCAGGATTAATAGACTTTTTAACATGAGGCAATTGATTAATGATAAAATTTCTTCCAGTTCATATCGGCACTGGCGTTCAGGTTTTTCTCATCCTTGTTCCAGGATTTCAAAGTGTTATTGAAATACTTATTATAGAATAACAACAATTTTCCGTTCAGCACTTTAAAAGTTTCAGGATCAACTTCTATTTTATCGCCGGTTTTACCCATGGCATATGCACACCAGCCGCCGTACTGTGGTTCGTATTTCGCAGGATCAGCCTTAAATATCTCCTTATGGGCAGTACTGGAAAAATAATAGGTGACGCCCTCATAAACTACTGCGTTTGCAGCGCTGCCTTTCTCCGCTTGCCCATCGAAATAGGATACCGGATCGTACCCCTGAATAGCAAGTGTCATTTTCCCCAGATTATATTCTTTTTTACGCTTGTCAGATTGGGCATGAATAGATAAACCAGTGATCATTAAAAGAAAAACTGCCAGGAAAACGCGTTTCATTGTTAAGAATTTGAAGTATAGACGGGTCAATCAGCCCATCCTTACAATAACCTTTCAGGATTTATTTAGCTTTGTATCATGAATATTAAGAACAACATTCTGGAAACAATCGGCAATACGCCCATGATCCGCCTCAACAGGATCACGAAAGACCTTCCTTGCGAGGTTGTGGCCAAGGTTGACTATTTCAACCCCGGTAATTCTATTAAAGATAGAATGGCTCTTAAGATGGTGGAGATGGCCGAGCAGGAAGGCAAGTTGAAACCCGGCGGCACCATCATCGAACC
>JANMHK010000130.1:0-4153 GCA_031375135.1 Sphingobacteriales bacterium
CATGCAAAGCGGCGCGGGACATGACTCCCAGGAGATCTCTGCCATTGCGCCAGTGGCCATGATATTTATTCCCAGTATAGGAGGCATCAGTCATTCACCTAAGGAATTTTCCACCACGGCGGATATCGCCAATGGTGCGAATGTGCTTTTGCAAACCATTTTAGCGGTCGATACAAATCAGGATTGAGGCCTTCTCGAATGTTTTGTACCTTTTGTTTGCCTTCGTTTGATCTATGCAAACAAGAACCGAAAACCCCTTCTGGCAATTTGCAATTTCCTACTGGTTTGAAAAGCTGGGAAGTTCAGAAAAAGGTTTAATCCAAACATCTGCTGACCAGATACTGCTTCAACAAGGCATAACTACAGCAAGAGGCTCCGCTTTCATTAAAGAAGTTACAGTTTTTGCGCGGCAATTCAAAAGCCCGCTGATGCTGATGCTAATCGGTGCAGTCATCATCTCAGCCTTTCTGGGAGACAATTCAGATGTTTTCATTATTCTATTCATTGTTTTATCAACTGGTATATTAAGTTTTATCCAGGAAAGAAATGCAGGTAAGGTTGTTGAAAAACTTCAATCCCTGATTTCTATAACAGCATCGGCAATGCGTGACGGTGTACCCCTGGAAATTCGGTCGGATCTCGTCGTTCCGGGCGATGTCATTATACTGAACGCAGGAGATATGTTACCTGCCGATTGTCTCATTATTGAATCAAATGAGCTTTATGCCAACGAATCGAGTTTGACTGGAGAATCCTTCCCAGTAAGAAAACAAGCAGGAGTATTAGATAAACAAACCGAAATCTCGAAAAGAACGAACTGTCTTTGGGAAGGAACAAATATTGTAAGTGGCAACGCTAAAGCGCTTGTTATCCAAACGGGCAAAAACACGATTCTTGGGGGAATTGAACTGAGCGCTTCAGGCACTATTGAAACAACGTTTGAAAAAGGACTAAGGGAATTCGGCATATTCCTGATGAAAATAACGCTGACACTCGCGGTGTTTATCCTTATCGTTAACCTTTTAGGTCATAAGGGAGTTATTCAATCCGCCCTGTTCGCACTCGCCCTAGCCGTAGGAATGGCGCCTGAGCTTTTACCTGCGATCACAACTATTGCCATGAGTGCCGGCGCAAAAAGGTTATTGGAGAAAAAAGTAATTGTCAAGAAATTGAACTCGATTCAAAACCTGGGTGAAGTTGATCTGTTATGCACAGACAAAACGGGTACCATAACAGAAGGCACCATAGAAGTTGCTGGTCTGATCGATGGGTCCGGGAAGGAGAGTGAATTTGTGAAGCAACTTGCGTTCTGGAACGCGTCTCTTGAGTCGGGATACTCAAACCCCATCGATGAAGCCTTAAAAAATATAAAGTTCGAGTCGAAAGAACCGATTCGAAAAATCGGCGAAGTGCCTTATGATTTTATCCGAAAAAGACTAAGTATTGCCGTAGACACCGGAAAAGAAAAAATCCTGATCAGCAAAGGTGCATTTTCACAAATACTGATCGTGTGCACAACAACAAAACTTCCTGATGGAAGCACTGTGCCAATCGAAAACTATAAGGAGCAGCTGGAAAAAATGCATGACAAATTTGGCAGCGATGGGTTAAGAGCTATCGGCATTTGTTATAAAGATATTGACACTGAAAGCATAGACAAAGACCTTGAAGCCAACATGATCTTTGCGGGTTTTGTATTGATGAATGATCCGGTGAAACCCGGCATAACAGAAACAATCAGTGAACTGCGTAAACTGAGCGTGGACCTCAAGATCATTACGGGCGATAACAAACAAGTGGCCAGATCTATAGCCTTAACCATTGGAATAGAAAACCCAGTGATCATGACCGGTAACGAACTGGTCAGTACCAATACGGAAGACCTTAAAGAACTTGTGAAAAAAACTCATATTTTTTCAGAAGTAGAACCCCAACAAAAAGAACTGATCATACAAGCGCTAAAGCAGAGCTTCACGGTCGCATATATAGGGGATGGCATTAATGATGTATCGGCCATAAATTCTGCCGATGTAGGCATATCCGTTGAGAATGCGGTTGATTCGGCACGCGAGGCAGCTGATTTCGTACTAACAGAAAAAAATCTGATGGTATTGGTAGATGGAATAAAGGAGGGTCGAAGAACGTTTGACAACACACTGAAATATTTATACATCAGCACTGGCGCAACATTTGGCAACATGTGCAGTGTTGCGGCTGCCTCCCTGATGTTGCCATTTTTACCAATGCTTCCCAAACAAATACTCCTAACGAACTTCCTTACCGACTTCCCATTCCTTACTGTAAGTACCGATAACGTGGATCAGGAACGGTTGGAGAGGCCGGGGAAATGGAACATCGGGATTATTCGGAAGTACATGCTGTTTTTTGGTATACACAGCTCCCTCTTCGATATGATTAGTTTTCTTACACTTTACCTGGTATTGAACGTAAAGGATGCGGCATTCCAAACAGGCTGGTTTATCGAGTCGGTTCTTTCGGAATTGTTTATCGTGTTCATCATCCGCACGCACAAAAGTTTTTTTAAGAGCCGGCCTGGGAAATATCTTTTCATTTTCAGCTCCGTCGCTTTGGCCCTCACCATTGCATTTCCTTATTTCCCTTTTGCAAACAGTATTGGACTAACTCCCCTGCCTGCGCCTATTTTAGGTTTGATGTTTCTGATCGTACTGGTATATATCATTACAGCAGACATACTAAAAGTGTGGTTCTTCAGGAAATACCAGAACGTATAATTTGAGGAACAGCCGATTTATCCCAATCACCCCCACGGATGTTTCCACGCACCGCGATAGTCGCGCTTCAATAAAGCAGTGGCCTGCGGATCACCAGTAATGATCTTTTTAACCGGATCATATTGCAGTGGCCTTCCCAGTTTCATGGACAGATTCGCGACAATGCAACTCGCCGTTGAAATATGACCCTGTTCAATATCTGCTATAGGTCGGGTTTTATTTTCTATGGCCTGCAGGAAATTCTGCATATGCGCCCTTGTGGCAGAAGAAACATTTAGCTCCATATCTTTCTCTTTCAGATCTTCAGGATATTTTTCGCCCTCCACAACGGCATCCCTGTGGAATGTAAATTGTTCATTCTTATTAACCGGGATGAAATCACATTTATGCACGCTGGCAGCCAGGGTTCCTTTCTCCCCATAAATCTTGAATGCCCATGGATATTCCGGATCAACGGGTGTTCCCCATGAACGCATATCCCAAACACAATTCAGGCCTTCGTATTCAAACACTGCAGTCTGTGTATCTGCAATATTGCTTTTACCCGGATTAGAAGCATAAATACCACCCGAGGCACTCACCTTGGTAGGCCAGCCCAGATCAAGCATCCAACGTACGGAGTCAAACATGTGCACACACATGTCTCCGGTAATGCCATTGCCATATTCCATAAACGCCCGCCACCAGCCACGATGCGGCAAACCATCGTAAGGGCGCATCGGTGCAGGACCCGTCCACATCTCATAATCAAAGAACTCCGGCACTTGCTGAAGCGGCGGATTCCCGTTGTTTCGCATATGATAGTAGCAGCACATTTCCACATGATGGATCTTCCCAAGTAAGCCGGCATCCACGATATTCTTCTTCGCATCAACCAGGTGCGGAGTACTTCTTCGCTGGAGTCCAACCTGCACCACTTTCCCAGATGCACGCGCGGCTTTCAATATGGCTTCCCCTTCCATCACGTCCACACTGATCGGCTTCTGCAGATAGAGATTAGACCCTGCCTTCAAACTCTCAATGGCCGTGAGGGCATGCCAGTGATCGGGCGTACCAATAAGGGTGATCTCGGGCTTTGTCTCCGCCAGTAATTTTCTATAATCGCCATACATGGGGATCTTCTTGTTTGGCTGCACCCGGCCGCGGATCAACTCTTCTGCTGCTGTCAGCATGTTGCGGTCGACATCACATAGACCCACCACTTCAATTGGCGCAACCTGTGCCAGTCGGAATAAATCACTCTTGCCATACCAGCCTGTTCCAATCAGTGCCACACGCCTTGGCGGCGCGGATGCCCAGTCCTTCCACCCCCCTGCGTTGAAAGCAGACAGGGCCAGCAGCGCAGACGAATTTTTGATGAAGTTCCGGCGGGAGGAAGAATGACTCATGGGAAGATGATT
>JANMHK010000157.1:0-4935 GCA_031375135.1 Sphingobacteriales bacterium
TTGGATTGCAGGCTGATCCAATTAGCTGATTGGCTAATTGGCTTGTATCAATTGGCTCATTAGCTCATTAGCCAATTAAAACAACTCCCCCTGAATATCCAGCTCTTCGGGCTTATGGATCCATTCAAATTCTGTTGACTTGGAGAAATCAGCCAGTTTATTCCCAACTGCCTTCCAGCCCATGACTTCAACAAAATGATTGATCTTAACTTTAGTTGATCGAGCCTGTGTGCCTCTGCCTGACTTAACCATAACCACCGGCTCAGGATGACTGGTGACAGCTTCCAGGTAGTTCTCAGGTCCATCTTTGATGAAGTAAAATTTGTTATTGAGGGTCTGGGTTTCGATCTTAAATCTCTTTACGTTAAACTGCAACTTCTCGTTATCGTAGTAGATCGCGGTGATGATCTTATCAGGACTGAATTTTTCAATCTCGACCACTTTCTCCGGATCGAAACGCTGCGTGAGCTCGGTATCCGTGATTTCATAGTGCCCATCGTGGTAAATCACCAGCAACCTGTCTTCCGGCTGGAAGCTCCCCAGGTACTCCCCTTTTTCTTCGACACTCAACCTTCCGAAACTATCATCAAACCAAATCTTCCTTCCGCTTAGGGTAGACCTTCCTTTCTCTTTGAGCTTTACATTCTTGATGGGATACTTAGTCACCTGGTTACCCTGCGAGTTTCTACCCTTGATGTCCAACTCTTCAAAATAATACTCAAACACTTTATTGCGCGCACTGCAATTGGGGCTGAGCACGATGGTCACTACTTCTGCTTCACCGTTTGGATTTGCTGTGAAATGATTGACCTTGCTTTTATCTGAACCTTTGGTCAGGTCGTATTCCTTATCCCTTGTGATCCCCGTCACATTGAAACGCTTGGCATATGAAATTCCTGTTTCGCCATCGGTATAGATCATGTTATAGGTCATGCGCTCATCCGTTTTCTGGAACACTGCCACATGAATAATATCCTTACCGATATAGACCTTCTCCCCCACTTTCATCACTTTCATAATCCCGCGCCGGGTAAACACGATCATGTCGTCCAGATCCGAGCACTCTGCCACAAATTCATCTTTCTTCAAACTGGTTCCTATAAACCCTTCCGCGCGGTTCACATAAATTCGTGCATTGGCAATCGCTACATGCCTGGCCTGAATCACGTCGAACGGCTTGATCTCTGTTCTTCGCTCACGGCCCTTCCCATATTTTTTCAGCAGATCTTCAAAATAACTGACCGCATAGTCGGTCAAATTTTTCAAATGATGCTGGGTCTCCTTTATTTCGGCTTCCAGTGTACGGATCTGTTCATTCAGGGCGTCAATGTCCAGTTTATAGATTCTTCGTACAGGCTTCTCCGTTAGTTTCAGGATATCTTCGCGGGTGATATCCCTTTTCATCTTCTTCAGAAACGGTTGAAAGGCGGCAGCAATAGATTCAATGACCTTATCCCACGTACTCAGTTTTTTCTCCAGCTCCTTGTATATCTTCTCTTCGAAGAATATTTTTTCCAGGGAAGTATAATGCCATTTGTCGTGCAACTCTTCCAGCCTGATCTCCAGCTCTCTTTTCAACAGCTGGAGGGTATTGTCAGTGGAAATGCGCAACAGGTCACTGGCCCCAACAAAAACGGGCCGGTTATCCAGGATGACGCAGGTATTGGGGGATATGCTCACTTCACAATCTGTGAAAGCATATAACGCATCAATGGTAATATCCGGGGATATGCCCGGTGCGAGTTCGATCGTGATCTCAACCTCAGCAGCTGTATTATCAGTAACTTTCTTGATCTTGATCTTGCCCTGGTCGTTTGCTTTCACGATCGACTCCATCAACTGCGTAGTTGTGACGCCATAAGGCACGTCCCGGATCACCACGGTCTTCTTGTCCAGTTCTTCGATATGTGCCCGGCACTTGATCTTTCCACCACGTTTACCATCGTTGTAGGCATCGGCATCGATCATGCCACCGGTAAGAAAATCGGGATATAACTCGAATTTCTTACCCCTCAAATGTTTGATCGACGCATCGATCAATTCGCAAAAATTATGCGGGAGAATCTTGGTAGACAACCCCACTGCAATGCCTTCTGCCCCATGGGCAAGTACGAGCGGGAACTTCATGGGAAGCGCTACCGGCTCCTTTTTACGGCCATCATAGCTCAGCTGCCACTCGGTAGTTTTTGCATTGAACGCTACTTCTAGGGCAAACTTACTAAGCCTGGCTTCGATATATCTTGCTGCAGCCGCATCGTCTCCGGTCCTGATATCACCCCAGTTACCCTGAGTATCGATCATAAGGTTTTTCTGACCCATATTGACCAACGCGTCCTGGATACTGGCATCACCATGGGGATGATACTGCATCGTTTGTCCAATCACGTTAGCAGCCTTGTTCAGGCGGCCATCATCCATCTCCTTCATTGCGAAGAGTATCCTGCGCTGCACGGGCTTGAGACCGTCCTGTATAGCCGGCACGGCCCTTTCCAGGATCACATAAGATGCGTAATCCAGGAACCAGTTTTTATATTGCCCATGAACACCGGATTCGATCGTGTTCACTTCATTGATCTTATTCTTAGCTGCACTCATCGTGGCGAAAAAATTATTTGTTCTTATTTGAACTGTATTGATCAGGCTTCAGTCGTGGCCACTTTACCAACCAGCTTGACTTCAAAATCTTTCATTCCCTTCATATCTCCCTGCACATCCAGGTTGCCCTCTGATACCAGTGATTTCAGGCGCCAAAGCAGGAAAGCATCACCCGTGGTTTGCTTGTTCTTGTTAAGGAACTGATGGATGATCTTGGATGCTTTCTGCCATTCCGGATTGATGAATTTTTTCAAATCGACATCATAGAAATCTGCATCATATTGAGCCAGTTTCTTGCCGCCTTCCAAAATTCGCACTGGTTTGTTTTCGCCCATCAGCTTTTTCCATTCGTCGGGGTCAACTTCAAATTCAGAGAGGGTGATAGGCCGGGCCAGTTTCCGTGCCTTTAGGAATTCTTTGGGCGGGATCACGTGAATCCATTCAGGATAAAACAAGTTACCCTTCTCATTAATGAACGGCAGGTTATTCAGGTAGATGATGAATATGCGTGACTGATAATCTTTCAATTGGCTCATCAGCCAGTAGTAGCCGCTGACATCGTGTTTATTTTGCGCGGCCCAGATCCAGATCACCTCGGCTTCTTCTGCATCGAGTTTTTCTTTCAACATGGATACGGTAGCATCATCCTGCACAACACCTTTTTCAACCAGGCCATCAAAATCCCCACCCAGCAAAACCTGCTTCCACCATTCGTTCCTGGCCGTTCGGCCTTCTTCGCTATACAGGTCTGCAATAGGACCTACCGCATACTCGTCTTTTATTTCAACCACTTCCCCTGCCATGGACGATTCGAGTTCTATCGCCTGCTTTAAAACATCAACATCAGCAGTATTAAATACAATATGGATCATATGATAATCAAAAAAATAATTTAAACATTATTCGCTCACTGGCTCTGCCGCCGCAACGCCTTCCACTTCATCCTGCTCAACGCGAAGATTGCTGACAATAAAGTCTTGCCGCTCAGGTGTATTCTTGCCCATATAATATTCCAGCAATTGCTGTATATGGGTGTGTTGTTCCAGGATAACTGGCTGCTTACGGATGTCGGCTCCGATGAACCGGCCAAATTCATCAGGCGAAATTTCTCCCAAACCTTTGAACCTGGTGATCTCAGCTTTCTCACCGAGTTTTTTTGTGGCCCGTTGTTTCTCCTGTTCGCTGTAACAGTAGATGGTTTCCTGTTTATTCCTTACCCGGAACAGCGGCGTGTCGAGGATATAGACATGTCCGTCGCGGATCAGGTCAGGGAAAAACTGCAGGAAGAAAGTCATCAGCAGGAGCCTGATGTGCATCCCGTCAACGTCGGCATCAGTAGCGATCACGATATTATTATATCTTAGGCCTTCTATCCCCTCTTCAATATTCAAGGCATGCTGGAGCAGATTGAATTCTTCATTCTCATATACGATCTTCTTGGTAAGTCCGAAACAGTTCAACGGTTTTCCTCTTAAACTGAATACCGCCTGCGTCTCTACTTCCCTTGATTTGGTGATCGATCCACTCGCAGAATCACCTTCTGTAATAAAGATGGTGGTGAGTAATTGCTGGGCTATGAATTGTTCTTTATTTCGGGCCGGAGGTTCCATATTAAAATGCAACCGGCAGTCGCGCAATTTCTTGTTATGAAGATTTGCTTTTTTAGCACGTTCGTTAGCCAGCTTTTTGATACCGGCCATATCTTTTCTTTCGCGCTCACTCTGTTCGATCCGCTTCTTCAGGGCATCTGCTACAGCTGTGTTCTTATGAAGAAAATTATCGAGTTCACGAAGGAAGAAATCTGATACGAAATTCTTCATGGAAGGTCCGCCTTCGAACACGTATTGTGAACCTAGTTTTGTTTTGGTTTGCGATTCGAATACAGGCTCCTGAACGCGAACGGAGATCGCAGCGACCAACGATTGCCTGATATCTGAAGTATCGTAATCTTTCTTATAGAACTCACGAATGGTTTTCACGTATGCTTCCCTGAAGGCAGCCACATGGGTACCGCCCTGGGTGGTATACTGCCCGTTTACGAAGCTGTAAATATCTTCACCATACTCATTGTTGTGGGTAATAGCCACTTCAATATCTTCTGCCTTAAGGTGAATAACGGGGTATCGGATCTCATCTTCATTGGTTTTACGCATGAGCAGGTCCAGCAGACCATTCTTGCTCACGAATTTTTTCCCGTTGAAATTGATGATCAGTCCTGCATTGAGGTAACAGTAATTCCAGATCTGGTTTTCCAGGTATTCGGGGATAAAATGGAAATTACGGAACACCTGTTCATCGGGAACAAAAATGATCACTGTACCATTCGACTCGGTTGATTTC
>JANMHK010000159.1:0-1609 GCA_031375135.1 Sphingobacteriales bacterium
CAGTGAATGTCCGCCTACTTATGGCGTTCCACATGGGCTGGTGATCGGTATCATTGCAGGGGGGGACCATGCCATGTTCAAAGCCGTGGAGTTCGCAGAAGACAGTAAGGAAGATGGCTGGGCGGATTTGACCGCCTATCAGGTGAGTGAAAAAGATGTGGTGGTGGGAATCGCTGCCAGCGGAACAACGCCTTATGTGATCGCGGCCCTTGAGCAATGCAGAAAAGCGGGTATCCTTACCGGCTCAATTACCTGCAATCCGAACGCTCCTGTTTCTCAAGCCGCAGATTTTCCGGTGGAAGTAGTTGTTGGCCCGGAATTCGTCACAGGTAGTACAAGGATGAAGAGTGGCACGGCCCAAAAATTGGTGCTGAACATGATCTCTACGTCAGTGATGATCCAACTCGGCAGGGTAGAGGATAATATGATGGTGAATATGCTGTTGAGCAATGAAAAACTAGTGGACAGGGGTGTCAAGATGGTGATGGCAGCGCTTCATCTGGATGAATATGACGAGGCAAAAAACTTATTGTTAAAATACGGCAGCGTGAAAAAAGCTGTTGACGCGGGAAGTATTTAAACAAGTCCTGTATCGCTATCTTTGTGATCAAGATGATGCCTGATCATGCATGATATAGAACCATATTATAATTGGCGACACCTGTATACAGCTGAGGAAGATGAGAGGTCTCCTTTTTTTGGAAAGGAGCATAGTGAGTTTGTCTTCAGCCAGACGGTTTATAATTATTACATCCATCCTCAGTGGGACGATTTTGGATCCCGAACCTTATACCTCAAGATACTTTTTGTTGATTATGACCTCGATTTTGCCATCATTGAATTGATCGGTGAATGGAACGATGCGATAGAAAATGACATCATGACCATGAAACGGGACGTCATCGATAAATTGATCCAGGCGGGTATCCGGAAGTTCATCATGATTGGCGAAAACGTGCTCAATTTCCACAGCAGTGACAGTTGCTATTACGAAGAATGGATGGAGGATATTAATGAAGACGGAGGTTGGGTGGTGATCCTTGATTTCCCCGAACAATCCCAATACGATTTCAAGAAAGCGCATCTGGACTATTATATAGAGCTGATCCAGTACCCCATCTGGCGGACCGTCCAGCCGCAGCATTTGTTCGCAGCAATCGACAATAAAATGCTCCGAAGATTAAACAATGTTTGATTACTGAACTACTTCATTTTAGTATTGTTGTAAGGGTAATCGGGGTAGTTTTAAAAAAAAAGTTTGCCGTACACCGTGCTGAACTATTTTTGCATGATTTTCAAAACCACCCCAACCTTATAAAATATGAAGTGGAACCAGGTTCTCACCTCTTCTGTTGGAAGAAAGTATGTAATGGCCCTGACGGGTTTGTTCCTGATCATATTCCTTTTAGTACATGCCTATGTGAATATTAATGTGCTCTTTACCAATGGAGAGCAGAATTTCAACAGGGCCGCTAATTTCATGAGCACCAATGTGCTGGTGAGGCTCGCTGAATTTGGCCTTTTTGCCGGATTTATCGTCCATATCTACCAGGGTTACCTGTTGGCCAACCTGAACCGCAAACGGCGGAGCCAGAAATACGCCATTAAC
>JANMHK010000168.1:0-9127 GCA_031375135.1 Sphingobacteriales bacterium
CTGTGCTTTTTTGATATTGTCGAATCTCTTTGAGTGCTCGTGTGCCTGAGGTTATTTAATAAATTAAGAACAACAACGCCCAATATTTATTAGAACGACGATTCTGTTGTAATTAGTGGTGCTGTTCAGGGTCAGCGAGGGTATCCGGTTTGAATTGATGATCCGGCGTTCTTCGATCAATATGGCCCGTTCGCGTTCAGCACGCAGCAGGTCAAGATTCTGTGTGTCGATCTTTGCGATGGCAGAATCATAATTCAACGCGGGAATAAAAAAAGTTGAATCTGCTACTGTAATTGGATGCGCAGCTGGCCTTTTAAGCAAAGTGTTCAATATCGCCTTATTGTCCTGTATCTGCCGTTCTACATTATTCAGGTTGATCTCTTGTTCGTTTAGGTCGATCTGAGACTGCAGCATGTCTGTTTTTGCCGCGCTACCCACATCGAACCTGGTTTTTGCAATCGTGTATCGTTCCCTTGACAGGGCAATGATGGCATTAAAGGCTTTAACCTGTTGGTTGAACCTGACGATGTTGTTATAAATAACCAGCACATCAAAGGCAATCCGTTGCATCTGTTGGGTGACATTGATCTCTCCGATCTTTTCAAGTTCTTCAAACCTGTTTTTAGTAGCTACAATACGTTTGCCGTTGTAGATCCGCCAGCTTGCCTGTATGTTTGCGTTTAATGTATTATTGGTTACGCCGTTCCTCTTGATTTCCGTGCCGTTGGCCAGTGACTGGTTGAGGTTTGACAAGGCCTCGGTGTTGCCAATATTGGCATTCACTACCGGCCATCGGCCCGCATTGCCCCAATTATTATTGATCGTGGCAATATCCCGGTCTGCTTCGATAATTTTTATATCGAGGTTATTTTCGATGGCAAGGCGTACTGCATCTTCCGAAGTCAATAATGTGGTATCCTGTGCCCTTAACACGGAAGGCAGAAATAATAATATGATGATGAGATGTCTACTCTTCATAATGAACAGTTTTTTTCCTTGAGATGTAGCTGTAAAGAGCCGGTACAACAAACAAGGTCAGAACAAGTGCAAATAACATTCCGCCAACGATCACGATACCCAATGGTATACGACTTTTACCGGCAGATCCGAAAGCGAGGGCAATGGGAAGTGCACCTAATGTGGTGGCCAGGGTGGTCATCAAAATCGGCCTTAATCGTTGCACAGCAGATTCAATGGCAGCATTGTATTTATCCATGCCGGTTTCCCTTTTCTTGTTCGCAAATTCAACGATCAGGATACCATTTTTGGTAACCAGACCAATGAGCATGATGATTCCGATCTGTGAGAATATATTGAGCGATTGTCCAAATAACCACAAGCTGAGAACGGCACCGGCCAACGCCAGGGGCACAGTGATCATGATGATGAATGGATCTACAAAACTTTCGAATTGCGCAGCCAGTACCAGGAAGATCAGGATCAATGCAAGGATAAATGCAAAACTTGTATTGGAAGCACTTTCCCGGAAATCACGGGAAGCTCCACTTAATGAAGTGGTGAACGAATCATCCAATACTTCTGAAGCAATTCTTTCCATTTCTTTGATGCCATCATCCAGGGTCTTTCCAGGAGCAAGGCCTGCTGACACATTCGCATTCTTCAACCTGTTATAATGGTAAATAGAAGGAGGATTGGCAGATTCAACCATCGTGACCAGATTGTCCAGCTGGATCAGCTCGCCGCTTCGATTGCGCACATAGAAGGCTTTCAGGTCGAGTGGCTCATCACGATTCTGCCGGTCCACCTGTCCGATCACTTCATATTGTTTTCCATTCATGATAAAATATCCAAAACGACGGCCGCTCAAGGCGAGCTGCAGTGTATTGGTGATATCAAGAATGGAAACGCCCAGCTCACTTGATTTCAAGCGGTCGATGGTGATCTGTAACTCCGGCTTATTAAATTTCAGGTTTACGTCGAACCCCTGGAACACAGGACTTTTCGACACCTGTTCCATAAACTTAGGAACGAATTGTACCAGTTTATCAAAGTTCAGGTTTTGGATCACGAATTGTACGGGCAGGCTTCCTCGGCCGCCCAGGCCTACCGAGATGGTTTGTTCTTGAATTGTTAAGACCCTTACTAAGGTGTAGTTTTTAAACATGCGGTTCATCTGTTGGGCAATGTCATCCTGGGACCGCACCCTTTTAGCCGGATCAATCAGACCTACACTGACAAAAGCAGAATTTGATCCGCCCGAGCTATTAAAAGCAGGAGCAAATGAAAGCACGATAGATTTTTCAGGGACAGAGTCCAGTAGTTTTTGGTTAATCTCCATCGTTACCCTGTCCATGAAATCAAAATCAGTTCCTTCAGGTGCCAGTACGCTGGCCCTGAGTCGGTTTCGATCTTCCAGAGGTGCAAGTTCAGAAGGGAGATCTTTCCCAACAAAATAGATGATGCCCGCACAGATCAATACAATGATCAGGGCGATCCACCTTGCACCCATGAAGCTGTTCAGTAGTTTTCGATAGCCGTCTTCCAGGCCTCGATAAAAAGGTTCCGTCTTATGATAAAACCAGGAATGTTTAATGCCGGATTTAGGCGTAAGAAAAATATTCAGGACAGGTGTCAATGAAAGTGATACAAAAGCGGAAATCAAAACGGCACCTGCCACTACAATACCGAATTCCCTGAAAAGGCGGCCAACAAATCCCTGCAGGAATATGATCGGCAGAAACACGATGGCCAGTGTGATCGAAGTAGCGATAACGGCAAAATAGATCTCGTTGGCTCCTTCCCGTGCGGCTTGCCATTTGTTCATGCCCGCTTCCATCTTTTTAAAGATGTTTTCCGTCACCACAATGCCATCATCCACTACCAGCCCGGTGGCCAGAACCAACGACAACATGGTCAGTACGTTGATGGAAAATCCGGCAATATACATAATGAAAAAAGCGCCGATCAGCGAAACCGGAATATCGATCAATGGCCGGAAGGCGATGCTCCAGTCGCGGAAGAAAAGATAAATGATGAGTACCACCAACACGATGGCGATGAATAAAGTTTCCTTTACTTCCGCAATTGCTTTTCTGACAAAAGTGGTCCTGTCATATCCCACTTCTACTTTAATATCTTCCGGAAGTTGCTTCTTCAATTCCTCAAGCCTTTTCAGCAATTCGTCTACAATGGCAACCTGATTGGATCCGGGCTGGGGGATAGCACCCAGCGTTACGGCCAGGACGTTGTTTTTTCGAGAAGCGGCCTCTTCTTCGTTTGGACCGAGGACTGCATAGCCCACGTCTTTCAGGCGAATGATCTTACCAGCATCCTGAAGAATGATCAGATTATTGAAGTCTTCTTCCGTGGTCAGTTTGCCATAGGCCTTCACGGTCAGCTCCGTGGTGTTGCCCCTGACTTTGCCGCCGGGCAATTCTATATTCTCACGGTCCAGAGCGCTTTTTACGTCCTGAATGGTCAGCTTGTAAGCCGAAAGTCTTGATGGGTCAAACCATATCCGCATGGAATATTTCTGGCCCCTCAGAAAAAACGAACTGATACCGGGAATGGTTTGCAATCTCTCCTGAATCAGGTTCTCTGCGATGTCAGATAGTTCAAGCAGGGTTCTTTTGTCACTCTGCACCTGGAGGAATACGATGGGATCAGAATCTGAATCTTGCTTTGCCACAGAAGGCGGCGCATCAATATCGTTAGGCAGGTTATTCAGGGCCTGTGATACTTTTTCCCTGACGTCATTGGCAGCTTTCTCCAAATCTACACCCAGTTCAAATTCAACCGTGACGTTACTGCTGCCCTGACTTGATGACGATACAATGGTTTTTACTCCCTCTACACCGTTCACCGCTTTCTCTAAAGGTTCGGTGATCTGTTGTTCGATGATCTCTGCATTTGCTCCCGTGTAGGAGGTTCTAACATTTACAACGGGCGGGTCGATGGCGGGGAATTCCCGGACACCTAAAAAGCTAAAACCGATAGCTCCGAATATGATAATGACAATAGAACAAACTATTGCAAGGACTGGTCTCTTTAAACTGAGTTCAGATAAATTCATCAGCGAAATTTTCGGATCAGTTTACAATTTTTGTGAGCTTTATCTTGGACTCGGGCTTAACAAAAAGCAGGCCTGAAGTGATCACCGTGTCTCCCGCTTCAAGTCCTTTAACAACCTGGATCATACTCGAGTCCCTTACGCCCGTTTCGATCTTTACCATGGTTGCAACGCCGCCACGATAAACCGCCACCTGCTTATTCCTGGCCTGTGGTATCACCGCATTGCTGGGAATCATGATAGCGAGATCGTTCCTGCCAAGGATGATTTTAACTTTGGCGAAGCTTCCGGGAACAAGATAATCGTCGATGCCCAGCACTGAAGCACGGATGCGGAGGTTGCGCGTAGCTTCATCAACTGAACTTTCTTTTGCCAAAACCTTCGCAGTATAAGATTTTCCGGAACCCTCCAAACTGAATTCAACGGGCTGCCCGTTTTTGATCTCTGCGCTGTATTTTTCAGGTACACTGAATTCGATCTTCATCTGGTTTACCTGAGTGATAGAGGTAAGTAGGATGGTTGGGGATACAAAAGCACCCGGACTAATATTTTTCAAACCCAGGCGGCCGGTATAAGGAGCCCTGATCTCTGTTTTGGAGATGCCCACCCTGGTGAGTTCTATGTCTGCATTGATATTGCTGACATTCAACACAGAAAGATCATAGTCCTGCTGCGCAATGCCCCCGATGGTCAACAGCTCTTTTTGACGTTCTTCAGTCTTGTTCGCAATTTGTAACTGAACCAACAATTTTTTCAACTGGGCCTGAAGGTCGCCATCATAGATCTTCGCAAGCAGACTACCTTTAGGTACAATGGCACCTTCCTTGAGGTTCAACATCACAATACGCCCGGATATCTCCGGTCGTATTTCTGTAGACTCATTCGGGAGAACAGTACCAGACACTTCAACTGCCTGGTCAATCGTCCTTGTTTTTACAACCATGCCTTCCACTTCCAGCGAGGACGCAGGCTTGTTTGCAGCTACGAGCTCGCTGGACTGTTTTTTTTCTGATTTGCAGGCATGAAATAAGACGACTAAGAGAATAAAGCTTAAAAAATTTCTCATGGAGTGTGAAAATACTTCTAATCAATGAAATGAACCTTCCTTCGACTACAACAATAGATGTCGAAACATCAAAAAACTTGTTCAAAGTATATGAAGTTTTTCATATTCAACCGATTTTTGACCCATTTGGCATCGGTTTGTCAGGTTTCAATAGTACAACCTCATTGGTTTCGTCGTAAATCCCAAGCACCAGGCATTCACTGAAAAAATTAGCAATCTGTTTTGGAGGGAAATTGACCACTGCCACGATCTGCCTTCCTACCAGCTCCGATACAGAATAATGCGCCGTGATCTGGGCTGAGGACTTCCTGATCCCTTTTTCCCCGAAATCTATCAATAGCTGGTAGGACGGTTTGCGGGCATTGGGAAACGCCACAGCTTCTAAAATGGTCCCGGAACGGATGTCAATTTTTTCAAAATCATCCCAATTGATCGTTGGCATATGAACACATTTATGATAACTTACTGAAAACAATTTTATGTTCCAACATTCCTCCAGGCGCAGGTTTATCAGAGATATTGGGATCACCGCGGCAGGCTTTACGATTGTTCCAAGACATGTGCTTGGACGAGGGTATATATCGCCAAGTGACAAATTAAATATTGCTGCGATAGGAGCCGGGGGCAAAGCTACCGTTAATATCACACAAGCCTGGAATAAGGGCGCAGAGAATATTGCCGTGTTGTGTGATGTAGATGATCGGATGTCGGCCGAGATGCGAAAGAAATTTCCCTCGGCAAAATACTATAAAGACTACCGGGAGATGCTTGATAAAGAGGGCAAGTCTATTGATGCAGTGATGGTTACCACGCCCGATCATATGCATTATATCCAAACCATTGCAGCGATGCAGTTGGGCAAACATGTGTATACTGAAAAGCCATTGACCCATGATATTGCTGAAGCCCGTTTATTGACAGAAGCGGAGCAGAAGTATAAGGTGGTAACCCAAATGGGAAACCAGGGCAGTAGCGGGGACGATACCAGAAATATCGAAAGCTGGATACAGAAAGGTGTATTGGGCGACGTGCATACCGTGCATATATGGACCAACAGGCCCACCTGGCCGCAGGGCATACCGAGGCCAGCGGGGATAGACCCGGTTCCTGCAGAGTTGAATTGGGATCTTTGGTTGGGTACTGCACCTGTCCGGGATTTCAACAAAGCCTATTTGCCGGCCACCTGGCGGGGCTGGTGGGATTTTGGAACGGGCTCTCTGGGCGATATGGGCTGCCATTTTATTGATGTTCCTTTCCGCGCACTGCGTCTGGGTTATCCGGAAAAAGTGGAATGTAGTGTAACGGGAGTTTGGACTGGCTTCTTCCAGGAAGCTGATTATCATGAGAGCTGTCCTCCTTCTTCCAAAGTACATATCCAGTTTCCGGCAAGAGGTTCCATGAAACCCGTTGAAATGATTTGGTACGATGGTGGCATACAACCGAAAAGACCTGTTGAACTCGGGCCGGATGAACCCATGGGCGAAGTCGATGGCGGAATTATTTTCGAAGGCACAAAGGGCAAATTAATGGCATGCCTATTTGGGCGAAATCCAACGTTGCTTCCTACGTCTTCTATGAAAACGGCAAACTTACCGAGGGCTGACAGGCCCTATGTACCCGGCGGTTCGGATGGGCACCAGAATCAATGGACTGCAGCATGTAAAAAAGGCTGGGGCGCATACACCAGTTCGCCGTTCTCTATGGCGGGACCACTTACCGAAACCGTATTAATGGGAAACCTGGCTACCAGGAGCTTTAACCTGAGGAGTCCAAAATCGGGCGGCGGATACAGCTATCCCGGAAGGAAACAATTGTTGTGGGACGGCAAAAATATGCGGATCACGAATTTCGATGAGGCGAATCAGTTTGTAAAAAGGGAATACCGTAAAGGCTGGTGATCGCTATTTAAGTAATTCAGACAGGCGGAGCAATTCGGATTGCTTATAGCGGCTCTCATCCTTGTCAAAACATTTTGAATATTCTTCCAGCAAAAACTGGATGGTTTTGGCAGGAGTGACGGGTTTAAAATGCGCTTCTGTTGGAACGATGTTGATCCTTGAAAAATAATTTTCAACGTCTTTCTGCGTGTAGACCTGACCCGTCATCGGATCAATGAAAAAATGAATTTTGTTTTCGGGAGTCTGGGTACTGAAATAATCGGGTGACGTATCAAAATAGGCAAGAATATATTGCCTGGGGATATTAACTGCCTTCACGGGGATATCCAGCATTTGGCAGAGGTACTGGTAAATGATACCGTTCGTGATCGAGTTGCCCCTTCTTGTTTCAATCACTTTGTTCAGCAGGAATTCTTCCTGATGTTGATAAGAAACTTCAACGCCTTTGAATTTGTGATATGAGAAAAGGATCTTGTTGACTACATTGACTTGTTCAAGTGCGGTGAGGTAACTGTTTAACTCGAGCCAGATATTACGCCTGAATTTTTCGATTTCCTGAATGATGGGCGAAGTGTGGAGATCGGGATATTTATATCGGGCCGCAAGTAAAGCGCCTTCAACCAGGTCTGGATATTCCTTCCCGTGCCATTCAGCCATGTCAAGTTTCAGCTCATCATAATGTAAACGGTGGATCAGCAATTCGATTCGCTCCTGAACGTCTTCAGCAGGGGAGTTTTCCCAGAGATTTTCCAAATTGGGAATGATCTCTTTGCCAAAGCTGATGATCCTGTCGCTGACCGTAGTAAAAACTTCCTCATCAGGGTCATCGATTAGATGAAACAGGGCTGATATCTCGTTGTTTTGTTCCATAAAGGGAAACGTTCAGATATATGACGCTTTATAAGGGTGAAATATTGTTATGAATTTCAAAATAAATATCGGAGGAAGGAAGCGACTATGCATTTCTATTTATCCACAACTAACAAAATAATGTTAGTAATCAAAAACAAAGAGAGGAAGAAGGAGTGCCATGCAATCCTGCTTCCTCTCAGTAAAAACTTAGGCGGTAAATTATTTAGATTTCTTTTTTCTAAAATTTTTCTTCGGTGGGTTGGCAATGGCTTCCTCGATCATCTTCTTTACTTCCTCAATGGTAAGATCAGCTACTTTTTCTTGTTGTTCTTTTGGAATGGGGAAGTTCCTCAGTCCTTTTTTGATATAAGGTCCGTATGGTCCTTTCAGCAGTTGAATTTTTTCTTTTTCAAAGATCTTGATCGTTCTTTCGAGCTTCGCCTGCCTTTTCTCAACGATGATAGGAAGCACTTCTTCGAGGCTTACTTCGTACGGATCGAACTCTTTACTCAATGAATAGAATTGTTTGTCGTGTGCAATGTAAGGACCAAATCGTCCAATACTTACGGACACCGGTGAACCTTCAAAATCTCCTAAAATCCTGGGAAGCTTGAACAGTTCCATGGCTTCATCGTAACTGATGGTTTCAATGCTTTGATCCTGTTTCAGTTTTGCAAACCTTGCCTTGTCTTCCTCATTGCTGGTGTCACCGATCTGAACCATGGGTCCAAATCTTCCCATACGCGCAATTACTTTTTTCCCTGATTCAGGTTCAATGCCCAGTTCCCTTTCGCCACTGATCCGTTCTGCAGTTTCCATGGTAGTGGTTACATCCTTCTTAAAAGGCGTGTAAAAATCATCCACCATTTTATTCCAGGCTACTTTGCCATTTGCAATTTCGTCAAACTCATTTTCTATCTTGGCAGTGAACCCATAATCCATTACTACGTCGAAATGTTGGATCAGGAAATCTGTCACAACAAGTCCAAGATCGGTTGGGAAAAGTTTTGATTTTTCCGCGCCCGTATTTTCCTGTTCTGTTTTTTTAATGATCTTATCGGCGGTTAGTACCAGCGTTCTGTAATTCCTGACCACACCTTCCTTGTCACGTTTTTCTACATAACCTCTTTTCAGAATGGTAGAGATGGTGGGGGCATAAGTAGAAGGACGACCGATGCCGAGTTCTTCGAGTTTTTTTACCAGTGAAGCCTCGGTGTAGCGAGGAGCGGCACGTGAAAATCTTTCCACCGCCTTCATTTCTTTCAGGCCCAGTTCCTGACC
>JANMHK010000193.1:0-2691 GCA_031375135.1 Sphingobacteriales bacterium
CCCGTGACATCCAGCTAACCCGGTTTGATCCGGGGTCAGGCATCTATTGCAATGCACAAATGAACAGCAGCCAGCTCAAGTCGATCGTGCAGCTCACATCCGCTTCTACCAATCTCCTGAAAATGGCCATGGAAAAATTGAAACTGTCGGCTCGCGCGTACGATCGGATCCTAAAGGTCAGTCGTACCATTGCAGACCTGGGGGGCTCGATACATATTGAAGCAGAACATATTGCAGAAGCAATTCAGTACAGAAGCCTTGATCGTGAGGCTTGGGGAATGAGATGATAGGATTTGCTTCTGGCCTCACCCCTTCGATCCGCATCCGAATTTCCACTGAAGCAGAATTCGCTGTGCAGGGTGTTCCCCTAATTCCATTGTATTGCGAAATAGGTCGCGGGCGTTTTTCCAATATTTGACAGATTGTGGGGAACCATAGAGTCTACATAGACAGCATCTCCGGTATCACATCGAACCACCTTGCCATTGACCAGCATCTGCGCATCTCCATCCATCATCAGTATGATCTCTTCGTTTTTATGGGTATGGGGCGGGTGACTGCTTAAGCCCGGATTGAGGGTTGTGACATGAATATCAAACCGGCTTAACATGGCCGTCTTACGGTCAAATAACTGCCGAACCCCACCTTTATCGTGCGGCTTAAAAACCATATCGTTCCAATTCATGACAAAGCTCCCGCCAGCCTGCTTTCCCCTTTCTTGATCTGCCGGCGCCTTCGACTGATAAGCCATTTCATAATACTCCACCGCAGTGCTGGTCTCGTTACCTAATTCCAACTCCTCCCCTGGCATCAATACAATAACAGATCCTTTCCCTACGGTATAAGTTGTTGCACCGAGTACCACGGTAACCGTACCTTGTTTGATGATATAAAATCGCTCCGCTACCTCCCCTTTATACATTTTCTTTGTCCCCGCCTTTAGCGTATAACCTGCCATTGCATGGGATGAAAGTATCGTCCCGGATCCCGAAAAAATAGTTCCGGAAGCTTTCCAGGGATAGGTACCCGAGGGCAATGGCTTAACAGGAGCGGTGGCGGCTATAAACAGCGGAATCAAAAGGATCAGCAATTTCATATAAGTACAATTCTTACAAGAATGTAGTGTAGTATTTACTGCAGTGAACAGAAATCGATTGAAATGATCATTTATTAAGATTCCCGTTATCAACGTTTAACCATCGGTTTCAGAAAGAAATACGAACTTCATCTCCATGAAGATCCTCCTTAAATACCTGCGACCCCATCGGTCGCTGGTCATTTTGACACTTGTTTTAGCCGCCATTAATACCGGTTTTTCTTTGATCGACCCGATACTTTTCGGCAAACTCGTCAATCTCGCAAACTCCTACAAAGTATCTTTCGATGCCGGAAAGCCGTTCTCCTACAATGAATACTTTACAGGTTCTTCTTGGAATAAACCCGGCGTATGGTTCATCCTGCTTGCGTCTATTTCCGTAGCTATGATCAGCCGCATAGCCAAGAATTTTCAAGACTTCTTCCTCAATGTTGTGATCCAGAAGTTCGGGGCCCAGGTTTTCACAGACGGCCTCCAACACGCCATGAAGCTCCCTTATCAGGAGTTTGAAGACCAGCGCAGCGGGGAAACGTTGTCCGTTCTTACAAAAGTGCGAATCGATGTAGAAAAGTTCATGTCCTATTGTATCAATGTGCTCTTCGGCATCTTGATCGGCGTAGTATTCGTTTTCTTTTACGCCGCCACCTTCATTCACTGGTCCATACCACTGGCCTACCTCGGAGGTATCATCTTACTATCCATGATCACCAATGTGCTGAGCAGGAAGATCAAGGTGATTCAGAAAACGATTGTAGGACAAACAACTGCACTTGCCGGATCAACCACCGAATCTTTACGAAATATAGAACTGGTAAAAAGCCTTGGCCTCACCCAGCAGGAAGTGGACCGTTTGAATAAAAACACGTACAAGATTCTTGGCCTGGAACTCACCAAAGTAAAAAGAATCAGAAGTATCAGTTTCGTTCAGGGTACGATGGTGAATACACTCAGACAGGTGATCCTGTTTATCCTCATGTGGCTGATCTTCGGAAACTATATGGATGCCGGTCAATTGGTGACCATGCAATTCTTTTCATTCTTCGTTTTCGGGCCTTTGCAAGAAATAGGAAATATTCTCCTGTCATACCGCGAAGCAGAAGCGTCCCTCAATAATTTTAATAACCTGATGCAAAAAGCACCGGAGCCAGAGCCCGCCCACCCGGAAAGATTGGACAATGTAAACGAACTGAGTTTTCAGGATGTTAGCTTCAAACATCAGTCGGCCAAACACAAAGCCATTGACAACATCAGCTTCACCGTAAAGAAAGGTGACACCATTGCATTTGTTGGGCCATCAGGATCAGGTAAAACCACACTGATGAAACTATTGGTCGGCCTTTACCGCCCACAGGAAGGAAGAATATTATTTAACGGTCACGACGAGAACAGCATTAATTTCAACGACCTGCGGAAGCAAATCGGTTTTGTTACCCAGGACACCCAATTGTTCTCCGGGACGATCCGTGAAAATCTGATGTTTGTTAACCCACATGCAACAGAAGAGGATCTCCTGTCCGCCCTAAAGAAATCGTCTTGCGAAAAATTATTGACCCGCGCAGATAACGGTCTTGAAACGGTAATTGGTGAAGGTGGCT
>JANMHK010000259.1:0-2094 GCA_031375135.1 Sphingobacteriales bacterium
TCGTTTTAACCACATACTTCATGATCCTGTCGAGCAGGGGTACATTACTTTTTACTGAATCCTTGAACCTTGATTCGAATATTTTCAGCTCGGCGGCAATTTTTCCTAAGTTCGTTCTTTATTCATGAATTTCTCCGCCGAAATAATTGCCGCCGAGCTGAAAATATTCGAATCAAGGTTCAAGGATTCAGTAAAAAGTAATGTACCCCTGCTCGACAGGATCATGAAGTATGTGGTTAAAACGAAGGGAAAACAGCTTAGGCCCATGTTTGTTTTGCTCAGCGCCAGGATGGCCGGCGGCATCAACGAATCAACCTACCGGGCAGCATCACTTGTTGAACTCTTGCATACCGCCACCTTGGTTCACGACGATGTAGTGGATGAGTCCATGGAAAGAAGGGGCGTTTTTTCGGTATATGCGTTGTGGAAAGCCAAAGTCTCTGTACTTGTTGGCGATTATCTCCTCGCTAAAGGCCTCTTGCTATCTCTCGACAACGACGATTTCCAGATCTTAAAGATCCTTTCCCGTGCCGTGAAGGAAATGAGCGAGGGAGAACTGCTACAGCTTGAAAAATCAAGGTCGCTCAACCTGGACGAGGAGATTTATTTCAAAATAATCACCCATAAGACCGCATCTCTGCTCGCTTCTGCTTGTGCTGCCGGGGCTTACTCGGCTTGTAAGGACGAACTGGTAACAGAAAAAATGCGCCTGTTCGGTGAGAAAGTGGGCATTGCATTCCAAATCAAGGATGATCTGTTTGATTATGGAAAGGAAGACGTGGGAAAGCCTACCGGTAACGATATCAAAGAAAAAAAACTCACCCTGCCCCTTATTTATACCCTTAATCATGTAGACCGGAAACTTCGAAAAGAACTGATCTACATTATTAAGAATCAAAATAAGCAAAGGGATAAGATTGATTATGTCATCAGTCAGGTAGAGGCAACAGGAGGCATTGATTATGCCACGGAAAAAATGAATGGCTTCAGGAAATCTGCGCTGGAGATCCTAAACGAGTTTCCAGATAACGAAGTAAGACAAACCCTTGCCGACCTTGTGAACTTTACTACTGACAGGAAGAAATAAAAGACCGATTGCTTATGGAGAAGAGATGGAACCTGCTCAAACCAAATGAGCAGGATGTGGCCACGTTGCAAAAAGCGCTGGGTATCCAGGAGGTATTATGCCGCATACTTGTTGAAAGAGGTATTACCAGCTACGAAGACGGATTAAGTTATTTTCGGCCCAAACTCGAGTCGCTGCATGATCCTTTCCTGATGAAAGATATGGGACTGGCAGTAGACCGGATCCTGGGCGCCATGAAGTTACGGCAACGTATACTCGTTTATGGCGACTACGATGTAGACGGAACTACCGCAGTTGGTTGTATGTACCGGTTCCTTTGCCGGATCTACGAAAAAGACCTGCTCGACTTTTATATTCCCCACCGCTATCGCGAAGGATATGGTATCTCCAAACAGGGTGTTGACCATGCTATTGATAAGGGATACAAGCTCGTGATCGCGTTAGACTGTGGAATTAAATCCCAGGAGCTGATCGCCTATGCAAAATCGCGCGAGGTTGATTTTATTGTTTGCGACCATCATATCCCGGACCCGGATCTACCTCCTGCTGTAGCCATTTTGAACCCCAAACAAAAAGACTGCCCCTACCCTTATAAAGAGCTTTGTGGTTGCGGCGTTGGCTTCAAGTTAATCACTGCCATTGTTCAAAGATGCGGGCTCGACAAGGACTTATACCTGGAATGCCTGGATTTAACGGCCACTGCTACGGCCGCCGATATTGTTCCGATGACCGGCGAAAACAGGGTGATCGCTTACTACGGCCTTAAAAAAGCAAACGAGTCCCCATCGATCGCGTTTCGTGCTTTACTGGAAGTGAGTGGCATGAAAGGCAAAGTGCTTATTCATCACCTTGTGTTCATGATCGCTCCAAGGGTCAATGCCGCGGGACGAATGGATGACGCAAGAAAAGTGGTTAACCTTTTTACTGAAACAGATTTTGAGAAAGCCAAAGAATACGCGAAACAACTTCACCTTGACAACGCCGATCGAAAAGAAGCTGACCTACTG
>JANMHK010000260.1:0-2960 GCA_031375135.1 Sphingobacteriales bacterium
TTAGTCCCTTAACACCAACTTTGTCGCGATAAGCTAACTTAAACCGAGACTAATGATCGCCTATCAGCTCACTCAGGAAAAACGGGATATGATCTTATTGGCCATCCAGGATCATTTCGATGCAAATCAACCCTATCTCAAACTTGGCTACTCCCTTCGTACTCTGGCAGACGAGTTAAACATTACTTACACTTATCTGTCCTTTATCATTAACCGGGAGTATGGGATGAATTTCAATGACCTTGTCAATAAGTACAGGATTGCCCATATGCAGGCATTGATGAATGAGGCCGATGCAGTAATGTATACCCTGGAAGGATTGGCTTATCGCTCCGGATTTAATTCGCGGTCCACCTTCTACCGCGCATTCTATAAGGCCACTGGTCACATGCCCTCTGCTTTTTTCAAAAAACCATCAGAATAGCAATAAGTGCAAGGTATTTTCTAAATTACCTCCTGTTGAACATACAGGATGAAGAGCATATTGACCTTATTTATTGTTATATCGTATAATGTCTGTTTAATGGCGCAGCCATTATCGACCGAGCAATGGATGCACCGGTTCTGGACTGCCAAATGGATTGCTCATCCCCGGGCTATGCCCAACGCTTTTGGCGTGTTCCATTTTAAAAAAGAATTAGCGATTGAAAGTCCTCCTTCGTCTTACGTAGTGCATGTCACCGGCGACAACCTCTACCGTCTTTTTGTAAACGGCAGTATGGTCTGTTCAGGGCCTGCAAGAAGTGACCCCGCGAACTGGAATTTTGAAACGGTTGACATTGCTGCTTTCCTGAAAAAAGGCAACAACACCATCTCTGCTACAGTTTGGAATTTTGCCGAGTTCAGGGCTTATGCGCAAACCAGTTACGAAACTGCTTTTATTTTGCAGGGAAACAGCGAAGCCGAATATCCTTTAAATACCGGAACGGGCTGGAAGGTAATTATGGACTCGTCTTACCGCCCTCTTCCCATAGATCGCGAAGCTCTTCGTTCATACGTTGCCGTTACTTCTGGCGAGATCGTTGATGGCAACCGCTATCCATGGGGATTTGATGGTTCTGAAGGTTTAAACCTGCCTTGGGAGGATGCTAAATCTTTATGGTATCCTGCTAAACCCCGCACTTACGGTACCGATGGGAATTGGCAATTGGTAGCAAGATCGATCCCCCGCCCCTTAGAGAAGGACCAGGACTTTGCTTCCGAGAGAACGGGTTATATCAAGCAACCTGAATTTTCAAGATCCTTCCCCTGGCAGTTTCCGGCAAGAACAAAGACCAGTCTGCTCCTTGACCAGGGTACCCTAACCAATGCATTTCCGCAGCTGATAATCTCTAAAGGGAAAAACGCGATCATAACATTCACCTATGCGGAAGCCATGTTCGACGCGAAAATGGAAAAAGGAAATAGGAATGTCACTGACGGTAAAAAACTTATAGGTATCAGTGACCAGTATATTTCGGATGGGGGCAAAAACAGAACCTATTCACCATTGCATTACCGGACTTTTCGGTATGTAAAAGTGGATATAGAAACAAAAGAAGAACCGCTTACGATCAATTACCTTGACAGCCGTTACATCGGCTACCCATTTGAAGAAAGAGCCAAATTTGTAACGAATGAACCTCGACTTCAAAAGATATGGGATGTAGGCTGGCGCACTGCTAAATTATGTGCCGTTGATACTTATTTCGACTGCCCCTATTACGAACAATTGCAATATGTGGGTGACACCCGCATCCAGGCATTGATTTCCATGTATGTCTCCGGTGATGATCGGCTGGTCAAGAAGGCCATTGACGATATAGCTCATTCGTTCTTTTCAGACGGCCTTACCCAGAGCCGTTATCCTTCCAGGGATCTACAGGTGATTCCAACTTTTTCACTCTGGTGGGTCTGCATGGTCTATGATCATTATATACTTAGAAAAGAGGACGCATTCACCCAATCCAAATTGAATGGCATTGAAAATGTGTTGAGGTGGTACGATGAAAGGATGTCGAGCAAAGGGATCCTTGGACCCCTGAGCTGGTGGCAGTTTGTTGATTGGAGTTGGCCATGGGTAGATAGTATCAGGGTTGGGGGTGTTCCACCAGGAGTAAGCCACGGAGGTTCCTCTATCGTTAGTTTACAGTATGCCTATACGCTAGCTCGTGCATCAGAATTGATGAATGCATATGGCAGGAGATCACAGGCAGTGAGGTACGAGCAAATGGCTAAAAAGATCGCTGCCGACGTGTTCAGGTTATGCTGGGATTACGATAAGAATCTCTTGGCTGATACACCTGAGAAAATTTCTTTCAGTCAGCACGCTAATATCATGGGTATACTGACTGATGCCGTCGAATCTTCCAGGCAAAAGGACCTTGTGCGCAAGATCATGACGGATAAGTCACTCACACAAGCTACCTATTATTTCAAGTTCTATCTGTTTGAAGCCATGAAGAAAGCAGGTCTTGGTAATGAATACCTGGGCCAATTGAAGCCCTGGTATGATATGCTGGATATTGGGCTAACTACTTTTGCAGAAAATCCTGAACCTACAAGAAGCGATTGCCATGCATGGAGTGCTTCGCCCTTGTATGAAATGCTATCATTGGTGGCCGGTATCATGCCCGCAGCGCCAGGGTTCAAAAGAGTTCTCATTAAACCCAACATGGGCAGCCTGACTAATATTAATGCCTGGGTGCCTCATCCGTTGGGGGATATAAAGCTGAATATAAATAAGACAGGCCGGCAGGCGAGGATCGTAATAGATCTTCCCCCGGGTGTTACGGGAGAACTTGAATGGGAAGGCAATGTTTATCCATTGACACAGGGCCGCAAGGAATTCAATCTTTAGATCAAGTTTGACAACGAGTTCTCGTTCTTCTTACTCCCGAAGTTTTATTTACCCACTGTGATCACTTTGACCATTGTTCCTGCACTGACCGGATCCGTTAATTTCATTCCGTTTAAAACGG
>JANMHK010000267.1:0-7861 GCA_031375135.1 Sphingobacteriales bacterium
CAGTCTTTGCAGCACTGCCAGTTCAAACGGTTAGAGCCATTGTATCTTATCATGGCCTCGGTATCAGGGTATTTTCACCAAACATACCTGCCGCGGGTGTTAATGTTCCAACCTTGCTAACGGCTGCTGTTCCCGGAACAACATTGGCATTAACTCCTACTACCGTCAAGGGTCTCGCAAACCCAACCGCGGCTACTATAACAACAGCTAACCGAAATGCGTTGAATGGCATCATTCATGTAGTTAACCAGGTGTTGAGATTCCAATAGATCCAAAAGACTTTACATAAAAAAACCTCAGCAGTTGCTGAGGTTTTTTTTATTTCCAATATTTTTTAAACGTTGAATCGGAAATGCATGATGTCGCCGTCTTCAACAATATATTCTTTACCCTGCACTGCCAGTTTGCCCGCATCCCTGCAAGCCGCCTCGGAGCCAAAATGAATAAAATCGGCATATTTTATCACTTCCGCACGGATAAATCCTTTTTCGAAATCAGTATGGATCACACCTGCAGCCTGGGGGCCCGACATACCATTGGTGATCGTCCAGGCCCTTACTTCCTGAACACCAGCGGTAAAATAAGTGATCAGGTGCAGTAGCTTATACGTTGACGTGATCAGCCGCGCTACACCACTTTGATGAAGCCCAAGGTCTTCGAGGAACATCTGCCTGTCGTCATAATTCTCCATGACCGCGATCTCACTTTCGATTTCGGCACTGATGAAGATGATCTCTGCATTTTCATCTTTCACTGCATTCATCACAGATTCTGTATGCGCGTTGCCTTTAACAACCGACTTCTCATCCACATTGCACACGTACAGGACAGGCTTCATGGTCAGCAGAAACATATCATCAATATGCTTTGCCCGGTCTTCTACACTTACTTCAAAAGACCTCGCGTTTTTCCCTTGTTCAAGGTGAGCCTTCAACCGCTTCAAAATATCTATACCGTTCAAAATGTCACGGTCTCCTGTTTTTACAAGTTTTTCTGTTTTGGACAGTTTCTTGTCCACGCTGTCCAGGTCTTTTAGCTGAAGCTCAGTATCAATGACCTCTTTGTCACGAACGGGGTTGATATTGCCATCAACATGGATCACATTGTCATCCTCAAAACACCGGAGCACATGGATGATCGCATCCGTACTCCGGATATTCCCCAGGAACTGGTTGCCCAGTCCTTCACCCTTACTGGCCCCTTTTACCAGCCCCGCGATATCAACAATTTCCACCGTGGTGAGTACTACCTTGTTCGGCTTTACCAGTTTCTCCAGTTCGATCAATCGATCATCGGGCACCGTGATCACGCCGATGTTTGGCTCGATGGTACAGAACGGAAAATTCGCTGCCTGTGCCTTGGCATTGCTGAGGGCGTTGAATAAAGTTGATTTTCCCACATTTGGTAATCCTACTATTCCTGCTTGTAATGCCATATATATGAATATCTGCTTGGAAAATAAAGGCTGCAAAGATACGTGTTTGCAGTCCAATTAATATTTGAAACGCGGATTATGTAACTTCAGCGCTCACATTTCAACATAATATGACCCTGAGTTATATATGGCTTGGTTTTTTTCTGCTGGCATTTGCGATAGCGTTTGTAAAGTGGGCCTTTCTGAATGATCCGCTGATCTTTAAGCTGATCGTAGACGGAATATTCAAGTCTGCCGGTGATAGTGTGGAACTGTCGTTCAAATTGATCGGGATTATGACCCTGTTCCTCGGTTTTATGAGCATAGGGGAGCGGGCCGGTGCCATCCGGTTCCTATCCAGGTTGGTTGGACCGTTTTTTTCCCGCTTATTCCCCGAGGTTCCCCGCCAACACCCGGCCATGGGGCATATGATGATGAATTTCTCTGCGAACTTGCTGGGTCTCGACAACGCCGCCACCCCTTTCGGATTAAAAGCCATGGAGAGCCTCCAGGAGCTTAACCCGAAAAAAGACGAAGCCAGCAATGCTCAGATCATGTTCCTGGCCCTGCACGCTTCCGGGCTCACCCTGATACCAGTCAGCATCATAGCCATGAGAGCAGCCGTTAAACCTGCTGCCGCGAACCCCGCAGATATCTTCATACCCTGTATGATCGCCACCTTCGCAGCCACTATGGCCGCACTGATCGTGGTGTCTTTTAGGCAAAAAATCAACCTGCTTCAACCTGTCATCCTGGGCTGGATCCTCGCTATATCTGCCCTGATCGCGGCATTGATCGCGTATATCAAGATCTATCTGGATCCGGCAGGTATAGAAATGTTTTCTTCCATATTGAGCAACGGGATCATTTTACTCATATTCCTTGTGTTTCTACTAGGCGCCCTATGGAAAAAAATAAATGTTTTTGAAGCATTTATTGATGGTGCCAAAGGCGGTTTCGAAATTGCCATTAAGATCATCCCATATCTCGTGGCCATGTTGGTGGCCATCAGTGTATTAAGGAGTTCGGGGGCCTTTGATTATTTGCTCCAGGGGCTACAGGCCCTGTTTTCATCCCTTGGCATGAGAACCGACTTTGTATCTGCCCTGCCCACAGCGATGATGAAACCTTTGAGTGGAAGCGGTTCAAGGGGAATGATGATCGATACCATGACGAAGTACGGCGCAGATTCATTTGCTGGTAGACTGTCGGCCATTTTCCAGGGATCAAGCGACACTACTTTTTACGTGATTGCTGTCTATTTTGGCTCTGTCGCCGTTAAAAACACGCGGTATGCAATACCTATTATGCTGCTAGCCGATCTTGTAGGTATCATTACCGCCATATTTGTGGCATATCTTTTCTTTGGTAGTACTTTATAATTTTTCTAATGCGCTATATATCGATCATTCTGCTGATTTTCTTTTTTGCTCATTGTAAACAAAAGGACAAGGGCTATCAGGACGAAGAGCTGGTAAACCCTAAAACGGTTATGGCATATAAAGAAGGGGATACCCTCCAGCTCAAAGAATTGCCTGCTGGTCTGAAAGAATGGTTGTCTTTTTACGGCAAGATCGACACCTCATTCAGGTTAAATAAATTCAGGGCATCCGGAGTGGGTTTGCATATCAGCGAGCTTCCACCTGCGATCTCGAAAGGAAATGAAAACCAGTTCAGGGATTTATTCGTTTACTCGCCTGACAGTTCAAAATATCTTGATCTGGTGAGTTATAATTACATGCGTGAAAAGAACAAGCTGATTCCCGGAGAAGCGGATCAACAAGTGGTGTTGGCAGATAAGAAAACAAACAGGAAGCAACAGTTGTTTTATTTCGGGCCTTCACAGCTGGCGGAATTCGCGGACTGGACCGGACCAAACAGCTTTTTAATAGGGATTTCGAGCAGAACAGAATCAGGAACTGGTTTGGAAGCAGAGCTCATGTTTTTTCACTTGCCTGATTCTATGTATACGAATTTCAGGCTTGATCATGAGGTATCACTGGATTCTGTGCTAATGGCTCAAAAAAGTTTTCTGGATTATTTTTTCACGAATAAGCAATTCAACCTACCATGAGCCTGATAAGAGTTTCCCTTGATAAGATCAGGATGTTTGGTTTTCACGGGTTGCATGCAGAAGAACGTTCAGCAGGAGCAGAGTACGAGATCAGCATGGAGATCTATTTCAAAGCCGATAAGAAAATTTCAAGGCTGGACGAAACGGTTGATTATGTGAAAGTACATGAGATCATCAGGTCTGAAATGGAGAACCCGAGGCCTTTGCTTGAAACGGTGGGCATGGAAATTGCAAATCGCGTGAAAGACGACTACGCTTATGTGTCTGAAATTAACATTACCATAAGTAAAATCAACCCTCCACTCGTTAACTTCCGTGGCGAATTAGGCGTCTCCGTTATTAACAGGTATTAGTATGAAGTATTTTCTCTCGTTGGTCGTAAGTCTGTTTTTGTTGTTCCATACGAATGGTCAGGACGTTGGCTACCTGATCAAAGAGGGCGAGCAATTGGAAAAAGATAAAAAAGACTTTGAGGCTCTGAAAAAATACCAGGAAGCATTACAGTTGTCGCCCAGCGATAAACGGGCTTTGTATAAATGCAGTGAGCTGAATAGCGTGATTGGAAACAGGCAGCAGGATAAGAAATCCAAGCAAGAATATTTTAATGCTGCTAAACTGTATGCAGAAACTGCCTTACAACAAGATCCCAATGATGCTGATGCCAATTTTGCAATGGCGATGGCCATGGGAAGAATGGCCTTGATCTCGTCCGGGAAAGAAAAAGTTGAACATGTCAAAGACATTAAGAAGTATGCAGATAATGCCATTGCTGCAAATCCTACTCATTATAAAACGCTGCATCTTTTGGGTAAATGGAACATTGAAGTTGCTGGTTTGAACGTCGCTGAAAAAGCAGCATTAAAACTCATCTTTGGCGGCCTCCCTTCGGTCAGTGTTGCAGCAGGTATAGATTATTATGAACAATCCAGAAAATCGAATCCGGGTTTCATTCTCAATTACCTGGAGTTGGCCAGGGCTTATAAGATCAATGGGCAGAGCGATAAGTCCATCGAAGTCCTCAACAGGATGTTAAAACTTCCTCCAAGGTCCCCTGACGACAACGATTACAAGGCAGAAGGCCGCAAGTTGTTGGAAAGCCTCTTATAATAATTCCTGTTTTGTGTTAACTTGAGCGCCCTTTAAACAGGGTTTTAGATGAAAACAATTTGCTCGTTATTAATGCTACTGGCCTGTTTATCTGCTTCAGGTCAAACTAACTATAATCCCTATGCTCTGTTTGAGCCGCAGGTTTATCCCGGCGCGAATAATGGATTCAGGAATTCAGCCGGGGAGCCCGGGCCACTGTACTGGCAGAATAAAGCCGATTATAATATCTCTGCTGTGCTTGATGAAGCGAAAAATGAAATTACCGCTTCAGTTACTATCACCTATAGAAATAACAGTCCTTCATCACTTTCCTATATCTGGCTCATTCTCGAGCAAAACCTGTTCAATAGCTCGTCCCGCGGATTTGCCAAAATGCCTGCTACCGGCAACAGTCGTTATGGTGATGCGAAATCAGATTTCCCTGGCGGATATCGCTTCAAATCGATCAAGCTACTGAGCGAGACTGGAGGAAAATGGGCTGAGTCCGATGCTGACACAGTAATCTCTGACACGAGGATGCAGGTCAGGTTACCAAAACCGCTTGCTTCAAAATCCGAGGTTAAGATAAAACTGGATTACACCTTTATAGCTCCTGAATTTGGGGCCGACAGAATGGGCGTGCTGACTACTGAAAAAGGTAAAATATTCGCTATTGCACAGTGGTATCCAAGGGTTTGTGTGTTTGATGAGATCAGGGGCTGGAATACAGATCCTTACCTGGGTGCAGGAGAGTTCTACCTGGATTACGGCGATTATGATGTCAGCATTACTGCTCCCGTTGACCATGTGGTCGTTTCTTCCGGAGAACTGGTTAATCCCCAGGATGTGCTGACTGCCGAGCAGCTCAGGAGGTATAATGCAGCCAGGGAGAGTGAGAAAACCGTGATGATCCGTACAAAAGAAGATGTGTCTAATCCCGCAACGTTCATGAAGAAGGCTTCGTTGACCTGGAGATATAAGATCACTAATTCCCGTGATCTGGCCTGGGCGAGCTCAAAAACGTTTGTTTGGGATGCTGCAGCCATTAATATTGGCAATGGGAAAAAAATACTTGCCCAGTCGGTGTACCCGCCTGAGTCGGCTGGAAATGGCGCCTGGGGCCGCAGTACGGAATTTGTAAAAGGTGCGATAGAAGGGTATTCAAAAAGATGGTATCCTTATCCATACCCGGCAGCTGTTAACGTTGCCTGCAACGTCAGCGGCATGGAATATCCCGGCATCATATTTTGCTCCTACAAAGACAAAGATGAATCGCTATGGGGGGTGACGGACCACGAATTCGGGCATACCTGGTTCCCGATGATCGTTGGAAGTAATGAAAGAAGGTATGGTTGGATGGACGAAGGCTTCAACACCTTTATTAACTCTATTTCTTCGCATGATTTCAACAAAGGTGAATATGCGCAGGCAGACTGGAATGGCCAGAGTGCTGCAGATGCCCTTTCAAATCCCATGACGGAGAAAGTCATGCTTACCCCGGATGCCATGCAGGAAACCAACATTGGCATCAACCTTTATTTCAAACCCGGTTTTGCACTGGCATTGCTGCGCAATCAAATTTTGGGTGAAAAACGATTCGATTACGCCTTTAGAAAATATGTCAATGACTGGAGTTTCAAGCACCCCTCACCCTGGGACTTTTTCAGGAGCATGGAGAATAGCACTGGGGAGGATCTGTACTGGTTCTGGAAAGGAATGATCCTGGAGAACTATAAGCTGGATCAGGCCCTGGTTTCGGTGAACAATTCGCCGGAAGGAGATGCCCTGTTGATCAGCCTGGAGAATAAGGAGAAAATGGCAATGCCGGTGATCCTCGAAGTTACTACCCAGTCGGGCCAGACCATACGCAAACAGCTTCCGGTCGAAATCTGGCAAAATGGGGCTACTTATACTTACCGCTTGCCGATCAAAGAGAAAGTGCGGAAGGTGGTTATTGATCCCCAAGGTGCTTTCCCGGATATAAATCCCAAGAACAACACCTGGATAGGCAGTAAATAGCGAAGATTTGCACCATATTAAATTAACCCGTACCTTTGCTGCCCATTAGCCCAAACGGTCCCAAAAGAGTTTTGCCTGAGTAAAACCACCAGCAGGGTAATTGTAAACAGACAGACATGCCAAAAGTAAAGACGCATTCAAGGGCAAAAAAGACTTTTAAAGTTTCCGGAACCGGAAAGATCATGTACAGAAAGCCAACCAGGGGTCACCTCCTGACTAAGAAATCATCCAAGCGCAAACGTGCGTTAAGGGTTGAAGGTGCAGTTCACCATTCTAACCTGGATTTTGTAAAAAGGCTGTTGAGGTTGAAGTAATCTCAGGTCAAACTAATCTAAACTTTAAAATCATTTCCCATGCCTCGTTCAGTAAATTCAGTAGCATCGAAAGCCCGCAGGAAGCGGATCTTAAAACAAGCAAAAGGTTTTTACGGTAAACGTAAAAATGTCTATACAGTAGCCAAGAACGTACTCGAGAAAGGTCTCCAGTACCGTTATGTTGGTCGTAAACTCAAAAAGCGTGAATATCGTGCGCTTTGGATCGCCAGGATCAACGCAGCAGTAAGAGAAGAAGGAATTACCTATTCTGAGTTCATCAACATGCTGAAAGTAAAAGGTGTTGAACTGGATCGCAAAGTATTGGCTGACATGGCTATGAACGAACCAGAATCGTTCAAATCGCTGGTAGCTACTGTTAAATAACTGCAGTTAAACCTGAAGTATATACCGGATATGATAATTTCATATCCGGTTTTTTATTTTTCATATATTTTTGTTCTCTATAACCCATTTCATTACGATTAATACCGGTAAAGGAATTGAGCAATAACACGTATACCGACCTGGTCAAGCAAACATTTTATTTCCCCCAGGAAGGTCTTGAAATTCACGACGGGAATCTTCATTTTAATGGTCTTGACATCAAAGCATTGGTACATAAGTATGGTACGCCACTTAAGTTGTCCTATCTGCCTAAGATCGGCATGCAGATCAATAAGGCAAAGGATATGTTTGCCAAAGCGATAAAGAAGCATAAATATGAAGGTGAATACTTCTATTGCTATTGCACCAAGAGTTCCCATTTTTCTTTTGTAGTGGAAGAGGCGCTTAAACATAATATTCACCTTGAGACTTCCTATGCGTACGACATAGAGATCATTAACAAGCTCTATGAAAAAAAGAAGATCAACAAAGAGACCTTCATCATCTGTAATGGGTTTAAGCAAAAGCCCTACACCTCGAGAATCGCCAAGCTGTTGAATACGGGCTTTA
>JANMHK010000341.1:0-6987 GCA_031375135.1 Sphingobacteriales bacterium
ATTTCCTCCAGCAACAGCATCAGCATCAGAGACGGACGGTGATCCTGTCCGACATTCCACAGAGCGGAAAGCCGCAACAGGAGCTGTACCGGGAAGTGACCTCCATGCTTAAGCAGTATAAAATATCTTCCCTTAAAGCAATTGGACCCGTCATTTCTGGTTATGCCCGCGAATTCGAGAACGCCGGTATCCACACTGAAAGCTGGCTCACGACAGAAGATTTTGTTCGCCATTTCAATCCCCTCGCCTATAAAGATGAAACGGTTTTGATCAAGGGCGCCAGGGCATTTGGTTTTGAACAAATCACACCTTTGCTGGAAATGAAAATGCACCAGACGGTGCTCACCGTTAACTTAAGTACCCTGACTGAAAATCTTTCTCAGTATCGGAAAATGCTGAACAAAGGAACTAAGATCATGGTGATGGTGAAGGCATTTTCTTACGGTAGTGGAAGTTATGAAGTGGCCAATCTCATGCAGTTCCATAAAGTTGACTATCTGGCAGTAGCCTATGCAGATGAGGGTGTGGAATTAAGAAAAGCAGGGATCAGTCTTCCTGTCATGGTCATGAATCCCGACAAATCATCTTTCCCAGCCCTTGTGAATTATGATCTACAACCAGAGATCTATTCATTTGAGATCCTGGATGAGTTTAGCGATTTTTTATCGCAGGAAGGAATTAGCGAATTTCCTGTGCATATAAAATTGGACACGGGGATGCACCGACTGGGATTTGAGCCCGAAGAAGCGGGAAGACTCTGTGAATCGCTATTAAGAAAACAAAGCCTTCGGGTAGTTACTGTGTTTACCCATCTGGCTTCGAGTGAGGATCCTGCAGATGACGATTATACCAAACTGCAGGCAGATAAGTTCCTTCAAACCTGTGAGCTGATAAAAAAGCAGCTCAACTATTCTTTCTCCAGACATATTTCAAATACGGCGGCCATAACTAGACATCCCTCCCTGCAATTGGATATGGTGAGGCTGGGTATCGGACTTTATGGAGTGCACGCCCCTGGTAACAGCCAGCCTGAATTGCAGAATGCGGCGACCCTGACCACCACCATTGCGCAGATCCGACGCGTGAAAGCCGGAGAAACAGTGGGTTATAACAGAAAGGGTAAACTTTCTCGTGATTCATTGATTGCAACCATCAGGATCGGTTATGCAGATGGATATCCCCGCGCCCTTGGCGAGGGTAAGGGTAAAGTGATGATTTGTAACCGGTTATTTCCGGTCGTGGGATCTGTGTGCATGGATATGACGATGATCGATGTTACCGATGGACCAGACATTGGTTTGGACGATGAAGTGATCGTTTTTGGACGGGGACTGGATATTCTGGAATTGGCCGCCTGGGCTGGAACCATTACCTATGATATCATGACGGGCATTTCGCAGCGGGTCAGGCGGGTATACGTCGAAGATTAAATTTGCACAAGGTTAAGCTTTCATCCGGAGGCTTTATGATTATATTTGCTGCTTAAATGTGAATTGTGAAATTACGGCATGCTTTCCTCCTTACCCTGGTGATCCTGTTCTTTGACCAGGCCTTGAAGGTTTATATTAAAACAAATTATTTTCTAGGTGAGGAACATCTTGTTATACCAGCCGTAAAATGGTTCCGGATGCATTTCATCGAAAATGAAGGGATGGCATATGGCTGGAAACTCGGGGGCGTGTGGGGTAAGATGGCACTGACCTTATTCCGACTGGTTGCAGTGATATTCGGAACATTCTATATTGCCAATATTGTTAAAAGAAAATACCACCCCGGATTCATCATTTGCGCCACACTCATTTATGCAGGCGCCATTGGAAATTTAATCGATAGTCTTTTTTACGGGTTGATCTTTGAGAGTAGCGACCCCTTTACACAAAATATAGCAAACGCTGCCCTAGAGAAAGATTTTACTACGGGTTATGCCGGATTCCTGCACGGGAAAGTGGTAGATATGCTTTATTTCCCGATCATCACAGACGCCACCATTCCCTCATGGGTACCTGTTTGGGGAGGTGAACCTTTTGAATTTTTCAGACCGGTTTTTAATATTGCAGACGCCTCCATTTCACTGGGAGTATTTATGATCCTGTTGTTCCAGAAGAAATTCTTCCAACCCCAGCAGCAGAATTATACCACTGTTGAAACCAGCAGTAAGGTGGATGATGAGGTGCAGGTATCGTAACGGCATTTATACATATTCATGAGACAATTCCGAATTCTAACTGCACTGTTGACCATTTTTCTTAGTGAATCATGCTCAATGGAATACAGTAACGTATCTGGCGGTGCCGTTGGCAATTGTAAGCTAACCACCATCACCGTTGCTACAGACGCGCTTTCTGCCAGGGGTATTTATGCTGTGACCACCAAGTTCAATTCAAACAATCAGGCCAATAGAGTGGAGGCCTACGACAGCACCACAAATTCTTCTGACTATAGCGTCTCTTTATCTTATAAAGGGGATACAGTTTTTACAGATGCTAATGAATTTTTTGTACTGGACGCAGCCAAAAAAGTGAAGAAATTGATTACCCCTTTTGACCCAACTGATCCTGCAGGCGAGAAAGCGGTGTACGACTATAAGTATGATGCCAGCAATTACCTGACGAGCAAAACCATTTCTTCCGCCATTGTACCTCTTCCATTAGTCACCTTTACTTATACATGGGTAGGCGGTGATCTGGTTAAGGTGGTTGGGATCGCCACAGTTGGCCTCACTCCACAAAAAATATTAGAAGCCAACCTGGAATATGATCTTTCAAAACAGCCCAAAAACTTCATGTACATTTTCCCGGATGGCTTTGAGAATTTCTTTTATCTGAATGCTTTGGATTTCGGTAAAAAATCCACCCATCTGCTGAAAAAGATCACGTTGACTTATTCAAATGCCCAGGGCACTCCCCAGGGTACTTTCACCACCTTTATTACAGATGCTAAGTTCTCAACCGAAGGCTATTTGACAGAATGGTATGCAGACGGTGATAGCATTGATCCCTTCGGAATCTTCGCAGGACGTACCCTGTTCAGTTATAAGTGTAACTGATATTCAGTTCCTTAGCTTTTTCAGGGATTCTTTAATTGGGTCTCGCATAATTTCTCCGGAGCCCGGGCGTTATTCATTTATGAATAATCTGATTCTTGCCATGCCTTCGGAACCAGCAGCCAGGCTGAACTATTTATATGCCCTGGCTTCATGCGAAAATTACCAGTTGCCCACCTTACCCAACGTGAGTGTACAGGAGATGATCGGTGAAAGAATGTATAACTGGTATAAGGACCTGGTTTCTTACCGGTCGCAGGAAGATGTGGCCTGGTTTTCTAACTACGAATAGCTATTTGATCAGTCCTACCATTTCTTCAGGTTTCACCCATTCGTCAAATTCTTCGGGGGTGACATATCCTAATTTGACAGCCATCTCTTTTAAGGTAGTACCTTCTTTATGTGCTTTCTGGGCAATTTCCGCTGCTTTGTAATATCCGATGCGGGTATTAAGGGAAGTCACCAGCATCAAGGAATTGTTCAGGTGTTTCCGAATATTTTCTTCGATCGGCTCCAGGCCGATAGCGCATTTATCGTTAAAACTCACACAACCATCGCCGATCAAACGGGCGGAGTGTAAAAAATTGAAGATCATGACTGGCTTGAACACATTCAGTTCGAAATGTCCCGTTGCCCCACCGATATTGATCGCTACATCATTTCCCATCACCTGTGCCGCGATCATCGTGAGCGCTTCACACTGTGTAGGATTTACTTTACCTGGCATGATGGAGGAACCGGGCTCATTGTCTGGTATATATAGCTCTCCGATACCACTACGCGGCCCGGACGATAGCATGCGGATGTCGTTGGCGATCTTCATGAGGCTGACCGCAACTGTTTTCAAGGCGCCATGTGCTTCCACAATCGCATCATGAGCTGCAAGCGCTTCAAATTTATTTTCTGCTGTGATAAATGGAAGACCGGTAAGGTTGGCAATATGTTTAGCCACATTTTCTGCGTAGCCGGGAGGGGTGTTGATGCCTGTTCCCACGGCCGTTCCTCCCAATGCCAGTTCGCTCAGGTGCGCAAGCGTGTTCCTGATCGCACGCAGTCCGTGATCCAGCTGTGAGACATAGCCGCTGAACTCCTGGCCAACAGTGAGGGGCGTTGCATCCATAAAATGGGTGCGGCCGATCTTCACCACGTTCATGAAAGCTCTTGATTTTTCAGCTAGGGTGGTTCTCAGTTTCTCAATGCCAGGGATGGTGACTTCCAGTAAAATTTTATAAGCAGCAATATGCATTGCGGTTGGAAAAGTGTCGTTGGAAGACTGTGATTTATTTACATCGTCGTTGGGATGAAGGAATTTCTCTTTATCGTGGAGGTTTCCACCTTGTAGCACATGACCGCGATAAGCAACTACTTCATTCACATTCATATTGCTCTGGGTTCCACTGCCGGTTTGCCATACTACAAGCGGGAAATACTCGTCGAGTTTCCCGGCCAGGATCTCATCACAGGCCTGTCCGATCAGGTCGCACTTCTCTTTAGAGAGAACGCCGGCATCGAAGTTGGTAAGGGCAGCAGCTTTTTTCAGGTAGGCAAAAGCCTTGATGATCTCCTTAGGCATCCTGTTGATATCCTGCGCGATCTTGAAATTATCGATACTGCGTTGGGTTTGTGCGCCATAATAGGCTTCGGCGGGTACTGAAACTTCGCCCATCGTGTCTTTTTCGATCCTGTATTCCATAAAAATATTTTGAGATTTTTCCGCACGGCAAAGTTAGTATGGTAAATCCAAAATCTGGTATAACTTTAAATAAACGCTACATTCATCTGATGCGAACCATTTTTTTGCTTTGTTTTATTTTAGTCTTCACCAGACTGATGGCAGCAGGGGATACCCTGGGTGTAAAGAAGGTTTCGGACTTTTCCATTGACGGGAAGGGGACTGATGTTAATTGGCAACAGACCAATTGGGTGAGCCTGACTAAATTGGACAAAGGCGCCGAGTTGTATCATACCCAATTCAAAATTCTTTATTCTCCAAAAGGAGTCTACGTTTTATTTGAAGGCGTGGATAAGAAGATCACGTCTACCTACATGAATGATTTTGAGAATCTTTTCAATGCTGATGTGTTCGAAGTATTCTTTCATACGGAACCCAAAACCCCACTGTATTTTGAATATGAGATCAACGCTTATAATAAGGAATTGGTTTTGCTGATTCCGAATCTCGATAAACGCGTGATGGGTTGGATTCCCTGGCATTACAATGGGGAACGAAAAGTAAATAAACAGGTCTTTGTGGAAAAGCGAAATGGCGAAATGCAAAAATGGACGGCAGAAATATTTGTTCCTTTTGCGCTGCTATCACCCTTAGGGAACGTTCCGCCAAAAACAGGAACCCTGTGGAACGCTAATTTCTGCAGGCTGGATTATGATGAAGGCAAAATGATCAAGTGGGCATGGTCTCCCATAGAAACCAGTTTTCACGAGTTCCAGAAATACAAAACCATTCGTTTCGATTAGGTTTTACCAGGTCCTTTTTTCCAGGAATTTATCAAGGCGTTGTTTGGTGATCTGGGGCTCGTTTGGATGAGCTTTAATCCAATCCAAAAATGCAGTTTTAATATCTTCTGACCAAGCGCTATCGATTTGGCCCGCATTATAGCGACCTGATTTCATCATATCCTTGGAGAACCGATCCCGGACAGAAATGAACTCCGCTGTTTCGATTACTCCTTCGGCCATATGCGCCGGGATAAACAACACGCCTTCTTTTTCTGAGATCACCAGATCACCCGGCAGCACGATGGCACCACCAATTCGAACGGCCGTGTTTAGTCCTGCCAGCATCACGCCTTCCAAGAAAGACGGATGGAAATCCCGGACGTAGGCATTGAAACCGGGAATGGCTTCAAGCCCTTGAAGATCACGGGCTGCTCCATCGAAGATCACACCCGTTCCCGTTTTATTAAATATGGCACTGCCCAGGTTGTCGCCTATGAGCGTGCCCTGCGCGATCTTGCCGAAAGCTTCGGCTACATATACATCGCCTTTTTGTAACACCTCTATCGGCCATGCATTTGTGTTTCCTTTACGCCCTTCTTTCGCGCCCCTTTCCTTGATCTGTTGTTCAACATCGGGCCGGGAAGGAATAAACCGCGCAGTAACTGCGCGGCCTATCACCGGAACGTGCTCATGCACCATTTTCCAGTTCCCTTCAAATTGATTTTTATAACCTTCATTATTCAGGATCTGCCAGGCTTCTTCTATGCCTATCTTTCTTGCCCTTTCGATCAGTGCATCAGAAACTTTTGGCCGGCCATCTGGAAATCGCTCACCCTTCCACTGTGCGGTCAGGTAAACGAGTTCCTCTTTAGAAATCGTTTGTGCCTCAAGATGGCAGCAGAAAACAAACAGGAAACTGAATAATAGAAATGATCTCATTAAACTGCGTTTTGAAAAACTTCTTTGATCCTTTTTGCAACGATCTTTTCTTCACCATCTTTTAAACACCATGCGGTAATACCAATATGTTCTTTGCTTCCCACCACTTCGATAGAAGGATCGCCTTTGCGAAGTTCTTCACGCAGCTGGTCGCCATTCTTCTTGACCAGGTTTTTATCCCATGTGATGGTGAGTGTAGGTGTAACATTAGCGAGCTTTGGCGTTGTTACAGTAGTTTTAAATCCGTTCACTGATTCGGCTGCTGCTTTGATCTTGCCAATTTTTTGTTCATATACTTTTGCAAGGGCGTCATGGTCGATGCTTACAAATTCTTCCAGGGCTACAAGCATGCCCAGGATCTCTTCTTTGTTTACTTTCATACCACGACCAATAGTCTCGCCTCTTGGCGGCATGGAAAGCCTCGCCGCAGAAACAATTGATTTTTTACCCATCAGTAATCCTGCTGATTGAGGTCCCCTTAATGCCTTACCGCCAGAGATCACAACCATATCAAAGCCCATGTCGTTGAATCTCCAGAGATTTGAAAC
>JANMHK010000356.1:0-10943 GCA_031375135.1 Sphingobacteriales bacterium
CTTTCCTACATTGGCTGAACTTATTGGTGAGAAGCCTCCGGTATATTGTGACGGAGAGAGCCTGGTACCCATGCTCATCAATAAATCTTATGTACATAAGCCCGTTTTGTCGTCTTATGAGGTGAAAGATTCTGTTAACGACAAACCCTACGACGCGTATACGGTCCGCACCGAAAAGTATCGATATATCTATTACCCGCCCAGTGGCCTGGAGGAACTCTATGATCATGAACTGGATGATAATGAATGGGACAATATAGCGTACAAACCCGGTAATAAGAAGTTGATTGGCGAACTCCGGGGCATGATGTTAAAACAAGTTCCAAATCTTACCTGGAGTACAAACGTTCCGAAAGGATATAGGTTAGGGGCAGATGGGACCATTCAGAAGGAGGGCTATGTACCCTTAGAGCATTTGAAGCAGAAGAAGTGGGGGTTATAATGTTTATATAGCCTTGGATTGCTTCTTTCTTATGGAAACTAAAACATGGTGATTTGAAAAAGATAAAATACTACTACATATTACATGCTTCACGTAGCACGGGTTTTGGTAAGATCCTGATTTCCTTCTTTACCCTCGCTATTTTTTTGGCTTTTGTCAGTGCCAAAGACAATCGTAACACCGGAGACGAGGTTGCTGCCAGGAAAATGCCTAACATACTCATCGTAACAGTGGACGATATGACGTTTAATTCTGTAGGTGCATTCGGTTGCACCATACCGGGGATAACACCTAATATTGATAGACTTGCCGGGGAGGGGATGAGATTTACGCACGCCTTTTCAAATACAGCTGTTTGTCAGCCCACCAGGCAGAGTATTCAAACCGGAAGATTTCCCCATAACAACGGTGCGGAGGGATTTGAGCCTATAGACGCCGATGTCCCAACGCTTCCCGAGCAACTGAAAAAAGCAGGATACATCAATGGAATTTTAGGAAAGGAAATCCATCATCAACCGGTTGAAAGATATTTCTGGGATTTTATTCCATTTAAGACAGAGAAAGATTCTGTATGGAGAAACGGACAATCACGCAGTCCCACCCTTTTCAATAAGTATTCGGCAGAATTTTTTAAAATGGCAAAAGCACAGAAGAAGCCTTTTTTTCTGGTCGCCAATTCGCATGATCCCCACAGACCATTTGTAGGAAGTTCTGCTGACTCTGCAAGCTTCAAGCATAGGCTGCCCCCGGCGACACGACAGTTCAGTCCTGAAGAAATTGATGTGCCCCGTTACCTGCCAGACATTCCTGATGTTCGGAAGGAAACGGCCCAGTATTATAGCTCGGTGGGTAGGGCCGACCAGAACATTGGGGCAGTGTTGGATGCTTTGAACAAAAGCGGAATGGCAGATAATACCCTCGTTATATTTTTAAGTGATCATGGTGCGGCCTTCCCGTTCTCCAAATCGCAATGCTACTTCAACAGCAATAGAACTCCCTTAATCATTAAATGGCCACGAAAGATTAAGCCGGGTTCTGTGGACTCCGTTCATTTTGTTTCGGGAATAGATTTGATGCCTACCGTCCTAGAGGCGCTAAGGCTTCCGTCAGTGCCCGATCTTGATGGAAGAAGTTTTCTTCCACTGCTTTCGGGTGGAAAACAGGGCAAGAGAGATGATGTATATACCACCTACTATCAGATTTTCGGAAATACACGCTATCCCATGCGATGTATCCAGGATAGTGATTTCGGTTATATATATAATTTTTGGGCAGATGGTGAACTGAATATATCCGGAGATGCCTTGGGAGGACTTACCTGGAAAGTCATGGTTAAGTCAGCCAAGAGCGATCCCGAAATAGCTAAGCGCGTTGAACTTTTTCAACACAGGGTACCGGAAGAGTTTTATGATTTCAAGAACGATCCTGATGCGCTGCACAACCTGATCGATGTTCCGGCCTATACTGCTCAAATACAAAAGTTTCGTGATAGAATGCTGGAGGTGATGGGGTATTATAAGGATCCGGCATTACAGGCTTTCAAAGACAGGGAAAAGATGGGAGTAGTAAAAGAATTTATGAAGCAACAAAACATAAAGGCCGCTCAAACAGGGCAAAACGCTAGATTTTGAAAATGGAGATCCGATTTAGAAAACCTTAGTCATAAACTAATCAAGCGATGAATAAAATAATTTGCATCATTTTTCTTCTGCCGTTTCTTGCAACAGCGCAGCAAAAGCCAAACATCGTTTTAATTTTTGCGGATGATTTGGGTTATATGGATGTCGGCTTTACTGGCAGTAAAATATTTGAGACACCTAATATTGATCTGTTGAGCCAAAAAGGTATGGTTTTCCCCAATGCCTATGCAGGTGCAGGCAACTGTGTACCATCAAGGGCTTGTTTATTGAGCGGGTTGTATACACCCCGTCACGGTATGTATGCAGTAGCCAGTACCACCAGAGGACCAAGGGAGGAAATGAAGGTAGTACCTGTAAAACACACCAAAGAACTTGCACCAGGTTTTATTACTATGGCCGAGGCACTTAAAAAGCAGGGCTATACCACCGGCATTTTTGGAAAATGGCATCTAGGGAACAGGGCCGACGTAATGCCGAAGGCGCAGGGTTTTGACGTTTACTATGATAGTAGCCAGGGTAGTTCAGGTAGTAGGAAAAATAAATCGGAAGACCCCAAAGGAATATTTTCATTGACGAACGCCGCTATTCGTTTTATGAAAGAGAATAAATCGAAACCGTTTTTTACTTACTTAGCGCATCATGCTATTCACTCTGACCAGGAAGCAAAACCTGAAACTGTCGAGTACTTTAAGAAAAAGGGACTCGACAACACTATGGCAACTTACGCTGCATGTACTTACAATTTAGACGAAAGTATCGCTCTCGTAATTGCATTCTTAAAAAAGGAAAGCCTTGATAAGAACACGTTATTGATTTTCACCAGTGACAACGGGGCCGTGCAACAATCCTCGCAGGAGCCACTCCGGGGCAGCAAAGGGGGTTATTACGAGGGGGGCATCCGGGAACCGTTTATTGCTTACTGGCCGGGAAAAATTAAGGCAGGTACTGTAAATAAAACACCCATCATCAATCTTGACTTATACCCAACTTTTCTGGCAGTTGCGGGCAACGATGAAACCAAACTTGATGGAGAGAACTTATTGCCGTTATTTACGGCAGTAGCACCTACTACAAAAAGGCAAACCATTTTCTGGCATTTTCCGGGTTATTTGAACAACCCGGTCAACCGAGGGAGGGATTCCATTTTCAGATCAAGACCAGTAACTGCCATGCGTAAAGGCGATTGGAAAATTTTGCTGTATCATGAAGAGTGGATCTTGGATGGAGGCATTGACCGTATTAATACCAATCATGCAGTTGAACTGTTTAACCTGAAAGAGGATGAAGGAGAAAGAAATAACCTTGCTTCTGTAAATAGAAGAAAAAGGGATGAATTGTTGAATGATGTACTGGCGTGGTTTAAGAAAACCGACGCAAAATTGCCAGTTCCCATTGACGCCACACATCAGTTAGAGCCTGCTGAAGGGAGTAACGAGAACTAACGTTAATATCAAAAAAGGAATATCATGAGGCCAAAGTTTTATGTCCCATTGCTGATGCTGATGATCGGGTGCTCGGTTAGACCTGCCCCAAATACATTATCCCGGAATGAGGTCAATGATCTTCAGCAGCTTTCGGACGGTTTTATAGCGCCTCCTATGTCGGCCAGACCAGGCGCATTCTGGTGTTGGTTGAATGGTGATGTCACCAGTGCTTCTATTACCCATGACCTGGAGGAAATGAAAGAAAAAGGAATGGGCAGTGCCGATATATATGATCTGGCTGCCATGAACAATCCGGATGGGGCCTATGGTGTAGGTCCGCAATTTCTTGGCGACGAGTCTGTAAAATCAATTCGGCATGCCCTTGCCGAAGGGAAAAGACTTGGGATCAAAATTGGGCTGGTGGGCTCAAGCGGATGGAATGCAGGTGGCTCCTGGGTCAGTCCCGAATGGGCCGCAAAGGCATTGTATTCTTCAGTGACTAAGGTGAAAGGACCTCAGTCTTTTTCCGGACCCCTGGCATTTCCCAAGTTCCCTAAGGAATGTCCAAAGGACAAAAACGGGGTACCTGTTTACTTTAAAGAAATTGCTGTGCTGGCGATTCCCGACAATTCTGAAAAACAAATTGCCAGGCTTTCCGATGTTGTTGTGTTGAACAGCAAATTCGATGGAAAGGAATTGAAGTGGGAAGTTCCGGAAGGTAACTGGACTTTGATCCGGTATGTCTGCACCAACACGGGCCAGCACCTGATCATTCCAAGTCCTAATTCAAATGGTCTTTTTATTGACTTTCTGGATCCCAGTGCCACAAAAAGACACCTCAGATACATCCTTGATCGCTTAGGGATTACCCCCCAAAATGCTGCCAGTGTAGGTTTGGATAATATTGAATTCGATAGCATGGAAATGGATGAAGCAACACCCTGGACGGATGCCATGGATAGTATTTTCCTCGCTCAGAACGGGTACGATATTATTCGCTATCTGCCCGCGTTTGACGGTTGGAAACTCCCTGACGGCAATGATCTTTTTTTATATCAATTCAAGAAAACGGTAAGCAATCAACTCATATATAGTCATTATACCACCGGCCGCGACTTCCTGGCAAACTATGGAATTAAATTAGTGGCTGAAGCCGGAGGCCCGGGCCCACCTGTCTGGAATAGCTGTCCTGTTGATGCATTGAAAGCCTTAGGTAATGTTAGTGTTCCCCGGGGTGAATTTTGGATTCGTAATCGGTATAATATTTTTCTGGTTAAAGAAGTGGCCAGTGCTTCGCATATTTATGGCCTGGGGATTGTGGATGCCGAATCTTTTACTACCTGGAGACGATGGAAAGATGCACCCCATGAATTAAAAAAATACGTGGATCGCGCATTTTGTGAAGGATTGAACGCGGTCACTTTTCACGCGTTTGCCAATACCCGTCCTGAGCATGGCCTGCCGGGAAGGGCTTATCATGCTGGTACAGACATCAATCCCACGGCAACCTGGTGGCAGATGGCAAATCCATTTATGGACTATCTGGCCCGGTGTTCTTACATGTTGAGGCAAGGGAAATTTGTTGCCGATGTGGTCTACTATTATGGAGATAAGGCACCCAATTTCTTTCCGGAGCTTCAAGGTGGTCCACCTCAGCGGCTGGGTTTGAAGGGACTCAGTTTCGGGTATGATTTTGACATCATCAACACCGATGCATTGTTAAATAGAGTACAGGTTTCGGAAGGCAAACTGGTTCTCCCTGATGGTTTGAATTATAAGTTATTGGTCATTCCTGATCGAAAAGACATACCTCTGGAAGTTGTGAAAAAGATCGAACAGATGATTGCTAAGGGTGCACATGTGCTTATCCAAAACCCGGCGATCGCAGAGAAAATAGCCGGGAAGGTAATCAGAAACATGAGCATTGATCAGGCTTTAGCCAATTTATCTGTTGCAAAAGATTTTTCTGGCGATCCTGATAAATTCGATTTTACCCACCGCAAAAAAGATAATACCGATATATATTTCGTAAGAAACACAACGGATCAGCCCATCTCGGAAGAAGTTGAATTCAGGGTGAAAAACGAAAATACTGAATATTGGGACCCTGTTACTTCCCGGCAGTTTGCAATAAAGGATGCCAGCATAAACAATGGAAAAACGAGGATTCAATTACAACTGCCGCCCAACGGATCCTGCTTTATAATTTTCAATTCCAAAAGTCGGCAAGTTCCCGAATACATAAGGACAACAGGCGGTCCATCAGCCGAGATTAAAGGACCATGGACAGTTTCATTTCCCGAAAAATGGGGCGCGCCACCCTCCACTGAGTTAAAGGATCTCATGTCCTGGACCGATCACCAGGAAGAAGGGATTAAATATTTTTCAGGTACTGCATCATACAAAAAGAGCTTTGAGATTTCTAAAGAGGCAATCGATAAAAAGGCTCGCATTACCATTGATTTAGGTGAAGTATTGGATGTGGCTGAAGTACTTGTGAATGGAAAATCGATTGGAACATTATGGACAAGCCCATTCAGGGTAGATATTCAAGATAATGTGAAAGTTGGGAAGAACGAGCTGGAAATAAAAATAGCGAATATGTGGATCAACCGGTTGGCAGGCGATATGCTTTTGCCGCCCGACAAGAGATTTAGTAGAACAAATCAGCCCTTCGTAACCAAGGACAGAACAGCGTGGGGAGACGAAACTTTCCATGTCCAAAGGGCAGGTTTGTTAGGGCCGGTTACCATGATAGAAACGGCTGGGACTAAACAAAATTGAGCATGGGTGCAAATGCGACATGTACCGCTAAGGCTAAAATAAATTTCATGTCTGATTACACCAAAAAAATACTTTCATATGAGAAAGTTTGAAAAGAGAATTTCGGGTATGCTTTATTTGAGCATCATGTTCGTGCTGGCTTTCGGCCAGATTGTGGAAGCCCAGGAAAAAAGATACCCGAAGTTGATGGGAAACCGATACTTGACGATCTGCTCCATAATCCGGGTTAACCAGATCGAGGTGTCACGGGACAAATCAGTAGGTTTTGATGAGTCAGCAGCCCATACAGCCGAAGCAGCCCGTCTTTTCCGGGAGACCATTGAAAAGAATCTGCCCGGCACCAGCATTACCTGGGCCTTCAGCTGGCTGGCGTTGAAAGACCAACGTGAGAATTATCTCGAACTGAAGAAGCAGATCATTGATTATCACAAGAAATACGGCGATGAGATTACTTATCTCCCCGGCGGTTTTTTCGCCAACATGTATAATTCCCGCGAGCAGGTTAACCGGGATCTGCATGAGGGATTGCAAATGGTGTCCGAGATGGTTGGTGGTGGATATCGCCCCAGGAGTATTATTGCAGGGTTTCTAGCTGCTGATAATCTCAGATATCTCGCCGAAAAGGAAGGGATCCATGTCTGCCAGGGGAATATCTGGAGCCAGTATGCTGTAGACAATGGGGATGGAGAAGGTTCAATCTCATATCCGTATTATCCGTCAAAAGAACATTTTTGTAAACCTGCACAAAACAAAAACGATTTGATAGACTGTGTTAATCTGGACGGGTGGACCGTTGATTTCATCAATGCAAGATATCCTGCCGCCCAGTTCATTAATGGTGTTAGGTGTGGCAGCAGGCAGGGTGTTGGCCCTATTGAAACGATTCTTCGCCAGGGTACCGACATCGGAAGCCGGGAAGTGATTGCTACCACAGCGGCCCATTTCGATGCGGGATATGCGCTCAATCGCTTTGCTTGGGTAACCGTTAGTTGGGAATTGAGCCTTTTGGCGGCAAACAAAAAGAACAATGGGATGGACGGACTTACCATATGGCTTTCGGAAATCCGCAGGCGTTGGCCTGCTACAAAAGGGGTCACACATGGGGAATTTGGAATGGCGTGGCGGCAACAGTTTAAGGACAATAAAGGCATAAACTATCAGTTCGTGCAACGCGGTTCTGGAGTTTGCGCTTCGGATACCAGTTTGGAGATCAGGTGGTTCATGAATAAAGATTTCAGACTCGCGTTACTCAGGAATTATGGTGATCCTGCTTCTGAAAAACTAATTGATTTTACCCGTTACGATCTCCCGGCAAAAGAACCTGCTGATCCTTCGCGCGGTCAAGCTATTCGGAACTGGAGTTTAATGAACAGATTAAATCAGAAGGGTACCCGTCCACAGGATAAACCGATAAAGATAGACGAACTGACTTCCGAGGAAAAGGCGATGATAAAAAGCAGATACCCGAAATTATTAGGTAGTGTTAAATAACGAATGATGAAAAGTAGAATGAGGTTTTGCATCACCTCCTTGGCAAAATTGAATTTGATGAAACCATCTTGCGGCTTGTTTATGGTAACGGCTGTTTTGACAATTATTTGTCTTTCTTCCTTTCAAACGATATCCGGGCAACCCCTGAAAAGCACACAATCCGGTCGTCCAAACATTATCCTGATCGTTACGGATGACCAGCGTTGGGATATGTTGGGTTGTGCCGGGAACAATATTATCCAGACCCCCAACATTGATAAGATGGCCAAAGAAGGCGTTCGTTTTTCCCATGCATTTTCTACTACGCCGATTTGTGCGGCCAGCCGGGCCAGTATTTTGACCGGCTTGTATGAACGTAAACATGCTTTCAATTTTGGAACAGCCCCCATCTCAAAATCGTACTCCGATATCAGTTATCCTTATCTGCTGAAACAGGCGGGTTACCGTACGGGCTTCGTTGGAAAGTTTGGTGTGAAGTTGGAAACTCCGGTAGATAGCTTGTTTTCCTGGTATAAAATCAATGGGTTTCCCTATTGGAAAATGGTTAATGGAAAGAAAACATTTCTTACAGATCTCCAGGGTGAGCAGGCTATCCAATTTATCAGGGAATCTGCAAAAGGGGATCCATTTTGTCTGTCGCTCAGTTTTAGTGCACCCCATGCCGATGACGACGCTAAAGAACAATACTTCTGGCCGGAAACACTAGATAGTTTTTACCAGCATACCACTATTCCAATCCCATCAACAGCAGCGCCCGCATTTTATGAGGCTTTACCTGACTTCCTGAAAGGTACGATGAGCAGGGAGCGATGGGGCTGGCGTTTTGACACTCCGGAGAAATTTCAGAATATGGTAAAGGGATATTACCGGATGATCACGGGGATTGATCAGGTTGTAGGGAGAATACGGCAAACGCTTAGTGAACTGGACATTGCCGACAACACCATTATTATTCTGGTAGGGGATAACGGGTATTACCTGGGCGACCGGGGATATGCAGATAAATGGTTGATGCACGAGGTCTCTGTTCGGGTGCCCCTTATTATTTATCAACCCGGGAAGAACATTGTTCCAAATCATTCTGTGATGAGCAACATGGTTTTGAATGTTGATCTTTCACCTACCATACTCGAGTATGCCGGCATTAAAAAACCAGGCGCGATCCAGGGACAAAGCCTCGTGCCGTCTATAAACAGCGGGAAATCCAAATCACGCAGTTCGATATTTTGCGAACTTTTATTGAACAATCCGCAAATTCCCAATAGCGAATGCATCAGAACTGCTAAATGGAAATTTATTCGCTACCCAAAACATCCCGAGTATGTTGAGCTGTACGATTTAAAAAAGGATCCCTGGGAAGAACACAACCTGGCCACTAATCCGAAGTATAAGAAAAAAATCACTCGGTTTCAGGGCGAGTGTGACAGGAATATAACGCAGTTGTCAATAGGGCAGGGGGACAGGTAACAGTTGGTAAAGTCCCAGGTAATGGTTGGAGCAAAAATCGATTTTTCCATGTAAGTCGGGCAATTCCCTGTACGTCTCTTTCTGGACCCTGCGGTCTAAAAGCGCTGATGAAAATGGGGGATTCATTTCTTTGAATTATTTCTGATCGATGAATTTATAATTCATTATAAAAATATTTTTACGATGAAAAATATATGGGTATGCCAATTCTACTTTTTATAAGGCAAAATGCTGTTTTCTACAATAAATGTCTTCTCTAAATCTGATTTTCCGTTTGACAAAATCATTTTATACTTCCCCGCTTTCAGGTATTTTTCATACTGTGTGAAGTAAGGTAAGTCACTGGTTTCCCTGGCAACAATTAAATCCCATCTGTATTGATTAAATCCTGATTGACCTTTTATATTTAATGACCAGATTTCCTTATTCGCTGTGTCCTTAACCATAAGCTTTACTGGTTTTGATTCATTAAGCCACCAGGTAACTGTAGTTTTTTCCATAGTCCGGTAGTCTGGCAATCCTGATGCAGATTGAAGCCAGGGCAATTGGCTGTCAGTGATGTCAAACAGATAATCTTTATCAACTGAAATTTTCTGGTTAATCAATAAATGTATAGGAAGAAGGTTCATTTTATAAATACCCCTGCCGTGAGTGGCTACCACTAAATCCATCGTTGATTTATGAATTTCAAGATCTGCAATAGCCACACCCGGCATATTGTTTCCAAGATAAGACCAGCTTTTACCCCTGTCAACGGAAATGAAAACTCCACGAAAACATCCGGCATATAAAATATTCTCATTTGTGGGATCTTCCAAAATGGTATTCACTGGTTCATTGGGTAAACCAGAGGAAATTCCTGACCAATTTTTTCCATAATTTTCTGACACATAAAGATAGCTATTGAGATCATCATAATTAATGCCCGTCATTGCGACATAAACCCGTTCGTTTGCAAACCGTGAAGGACAAATGCTTCGGATATAATTATTGGCAAGTCCTAAATCATTTTCTTCCCAGCTGTTGCCGTCATTTTTGGAAACCCAGAAAGCTCCTCTGTCAGTGCCGGCATACAATAATCCCTTTTGGATATAAGATTCTGCAAGGGCTCCTGTTGAAAAAGACCGCTTTCCTTTATTGGCAGAAATAGCCAGGTTGGGACTGATCAGTTTCCAGTTAGTGCCACGATCAATACTTTTGAAAATATAATTGCCACCATGATAAAGCGTTTCTTTCTGATGTGGAGAGATGAAATAAGGTGTTATATAATTAAACAATAAAGTGTCTTTTATTTCTTCTGGTAGTGTAGGACGGATACCAAAAGCAGTATCGGCATTTCTGTCAAACCGGACAGCACCTCCGTGTTGGTAACTGTAATAAACGATGTTGTCATCTTCAGGATCCACCTGTGTTACGCAGCCATCACCACCATCCCATGGGTCAATCCAGATGTATTTCCATAAATCTGGAAAACGGAGATTAATTTCTTTTGGAGGGCCATACATCGTTGCATTGTCCTGGGTGCCTCCATAGATTGTATAACTTTTTTGATGGATGGCTACATCATAAAATTCTCCAACCGGAATATTGTTGTAATGAAACCACGACAAGCCCTTATCGTAGCTAACATAAAAGCCACCATCATTACCGGCCGCAAGATGATTCGGATTATTGGGATTTATCCATAATTCACAT
>JANMHK010000405.1:0-3012 GCA_031375135.1 Sphingobacteriales bacterium
AGATGACTAGTGAGTGAGTGATCGTTTACTAATACTCTTGCTCATTTCCAACTGCACTAATTCACTGTTCCGCTAACCATCTAACCGGCTTCCCGGCTAACTGGTTAACTCACTTCCCCTGCTCGTTTAATAGTGCACTGACTCACTCCGTCACTAGACATCTAGCCGGCTTCCCGGCTAACCGGTTAACTCATTTACTCTTCCGTCCGAAAGGCAGGTTCACGCCGAGCCAGGGAGCTGCAAAAAAACCTGCTCCTTCTCCAATAGGAGCAAAAAGCCCGAAATCTAAACCGACCTTACGGGCTGCATACCTGGCCCCTACCGATAAGACAGCAAGTCCACCGTTGTCATTGCTATTGGAGATATAATAATTCTCAGAAATAATATACCATTTTTGTCCCGTCCTTATCATCCCTGATACAGAAATCAAAGGCGTGCTGGAAATCTCTCCACTGCCCGCAGCCCAGCCCAATCCGATCGTTAAGTTCTTATCACGACTACCAAAAGTTGTATTGCCGTAAAGGAAGGCGAAATTTGAGCCCTCTAAGCCTACTATCGTGCCCACATATGCACCCAGTCCTATATTGACTTTATCTTTTACAACAGGAATAGAAAGTTTTGGATTGATCCACACTGGTGTTTCTACCCCAAACAAGAATAGCGGAATAGTACCGGCAGAGATCGAGAAAAAATCAGTAACGCCATAGGTGACTTCATTCAAGAATATCCATGTATTGGAATAGTATCCTTCGCCCTTCTTAACCCCATAACCGTTTTGCGTGAAAAAATATTTAGATGACTGGGGATTGTCGAAATAGTAACGGCCGTTCTCGATTTTGACGTCACCTACAAGGGCCATTGTCTTAATGTCTGACGAATTGATGGTAATAGTCCCCAGCTGTGCGGTGCTTAGTGTAATTCCCCTGGCATCACGGCTTAAAAGCTTTCCTACATATTCATTCCCATCCACCGTCTCGACCCTGTAAACTGAATCTTTCTTATCCTGCGAAAATCCCTGCACTGTGAGCATTGTGCAGCCTAAAATGAGTAAAAGCGCAATAAACTTTCTCATGTGTTGTGTTTTGGGTTTAGCGTAATTCGCTTTGTTAAGATATAGCGTTAATTATCAAAAAGGAAGGCCGCCGAGGTATAATTTTAACTCAATATTACTCTGTTTTCTGCCCTGGAAAAGACATGATCTGACCGTAGCTCAACGATAATCCGGCAACTTATCCAGTTCTACAACGTCTTGGCCATTTCTATGAATAGCACGACAGTAAGATCCATTCGTCATAACAATGTAAGGGACCGGAACAGCCATATTATATCTTAACACCTGCATCAGTGTTTTCTCTGTGAGTGGTACCGACTGCGCTTTGCATTCCACCATCATCCAGGGTTGATGATCCCGGTCGTACACCAACATATCAAAACGCTTTGTCAGGTCAAACAGTACAATCTCCTTCTCCACGGCAATCAAAGACGCCGGGTAGTTCAACTCAGTAATGAGGTATTGAAAAAAGTTCTGGCGCACCCACTCTTCGGGTGTCAGCTTCACCCAGATTTTACGGGCCTCATCAAAAATTCTGGACAAATCAGCTTCTTTCCTGATCCGGAATTCGTGTTGGGGGTAAATTGGGTTGATCATGCCTGCAAAGTAATTACTAATTTTATCAGAAGAGGAATGTACAACATGAACAATAAAAAAGAGATCGTTGAAAACTGGTTGCCAAGGTATACCGGACAGAAACTGGAGAACTTTGGGAAATACATCTTGCTGACTAATTTTTCAAACTATGTTCATTTATTCTCTCGCTGGCATAATGCCGAAATCACTGGCATTGACAAACCCATGCAGACTGCCACGGCAGAGGGGATCACGATCATCAACTTTGGCATGGGGAGTCCAACTGCCGCAACCATCATGGACTTGCTGACTGCCATTGAACCCGAAGCCGTTTTGTTCCTGGGTAAATGTGGCGGACTTAAGAAAAGGCATAGTATCGGCGACCTGCTGTTGCCCATAGCAGCGATTCGCGGAGAGGGTACATCCAACGATTATTTTCCCCCGGAAGTTCCGGCGCTTCCGGCGTTTGCATTGCAAAAAGCGATCTCTACAACCATTCGGGATTATGAGCAAGACTATTGGACAGGCACCGTTTATACAACAAATCGCAGGGTTTGGGAATGGGATGAAGTATTTAAAGAATATCTGCGCAAAATTCGCTGCATGGCCGTCGATATGGAAACGGCAACCATTTTTACGGTCGGTTTCAAAAACCATATTCCGACGGGCGCTTTGCTTTTGGTGAGTGACATTCCGATGATTCCCGAAGGTGTGAAAACCGAGGACAACGATAAGAAAGTGACGGTAGATTACGCAAGTCAGCATCTGAAAATGGGCATTGATTCGCTTAAAAAACTCATGACGGGCGCGCAAACGGTTAGACATTTAAGGTTTTGATTAAATACAATTTGGGCATTAAAAGATATTGGGATATTGTCGAACGCGACAATATCCCAATACTTTTTAATAATCGAGTGCATAACAAATTGTCCTTTAAGGTTGCAACTTTCCGAAAGTTTTTAACTTTCGGAAAGTTATTTCACGATGAAAAAGACAATTTGTTATACACTCAATAATACTGAGGAGTCCCATTTTTCTACTTTAACACTAATTTTACGGTCTCACTAAAACAACGCCCAATATCGCTTTTCCGCACCAAGACGATATTGGGCGTTTGTATTTTGAAAGCACCCTAAGCGGTCTTATCACGTTTAATGTTTGATGCAAAATTTTTTCCAAGCTGCTTCCGCAATTTTCTGCGTCAAGGTTTCGATGTAATAACTACCCGCCGACGGGTCAACAACCTTGTCCAAATAACTTTCCATACCCAGCAAATGTTGAACGTTGCGCGCAATGCGGCGGCCAAAATCACTGTCCTCCGTCGGTTGCAAGGTCAACATATCCGCACCGCCGATAACGGCCGACATGGCTTGCGTCGTTGTCCG
>JANMHK010000425.1:0-8756 GCA_031375135.1 Sphingobacteriales bacterium
ATATTTGGGATCGTACTCAACTACCCCTAAGGCAGGGTGAGTACCAGGGATCTCATGCATTTCGTGTTGTTCAACCGGAACACCATTCAATTTATCGAGCAGGAAGAAGTTGGCCTTGCCTTTCTGGTTGGCATCGAGCAGGTGTACTGCCGTCAGGCCTTCTTTCAAATCATTGACCACATAATAGTTGAGGTAGGGCTCGAGCACGTTTTCCAATGCCGCGCGGAACTCTTCTTTTACGTAGATAATATCAGAAAGAATGGGCGCGTGGTGGTTCCAGTTGGTATTGTTGTGCAGGAATTTCACACTCTCCGGATAGCCTTCCATCGAATCGATCAGGCTTTTCAGCAGGTCGTGCTCATTCTTACGGGAATCCAGTTTACGATTCTCTTGGGCCAGTTCATTGCGCAATTGTTCGAGCACGGCCTGGGTTTGCAGGATCTGCTCTTTGGTAAACTCATGCTTCTGTTGCAACTGCTCAAGGTCAGTGCGTTTCTCCTGCAGATCGGCTTCGCGATCTGATTTTTCTTTAGCTACCTGCTCCAGCAGCATCCGCCTGTTCTCCTGCTCTTCGTGCAGTTGGTGGATGGCCCTTTGCAGGTTTTGTATAGAACTGTCGGCAACGGCTACCTGTTTTTCAGCGTCGAATTGCTGACGCTGTAAAGCCTGGTTGTTCCGGCGCAGCTCTTCGATGGCTGATCTTTTTTCGTCGAACTGGGCACGTTTGGACTCCGTATCGTGGCGGAGGTTGTCCAGCTTTTCTTCCAGTTCAAGCACCTTAAATTCTTCTTCCCCGATCTGTTGGCTGGTGAAGCCGATGCTTTCTTCGATCCCTTTCAATTGGCCATCGGCCTTGCCAAGAAATGAACGAAGGCTCTCCTCCCGCTCACGCAGATACTGCAAGCGTTGAACCGAGAGATTCTTTTCTCCTTCCTTGCCGCGCACATTATTGACGAGGTCGTTGAAAGAATGCTGCAAATCCTGCAGATGCTTTTCCTTTTCAATAAAGGAAACTTTTTCCTGTTCGATCGCAGCTTCTTCCAGGGCGATGGTAGCTTCGAGTTCCACCTTTCGGTTGATCTCGTTTTCCATCTGGCCCGTAAGGTCTTTATAGGTAATATTGAATCCTTCAAGGGCAGCTTTGGCCAGTTCGATACTGCTCTCCTTGTATTCCTTCTTGATCTCGAAATATTTCTCTGCTTTCTTCGCCTGGTTCTCCAGCTGTTTTAGTTGGTTGTTGATCTCAAATAAGAGATCCTCGATCCGGTTAAGATCCAGTTCGGTAGCATCTAGTTTGAGGCGGGCCTCTTTTTTCCTGGTTTTATAAATACTGATACCAGCAGCCTGCTCCAACATTTTCCGTCTGCTGTTCTCTTTGTCTTTGATGATGTCATCCACCATACCCAATTCGATAATCGCATATGAGTCCGTGCTCACACCGGTATCGAGGAACAGGTTATGAATATCTTTCAAACGACATTGAACATCGTTCAGGCGATATTCACTCTCGCCGCTTTTATAAAACTTTCGGGTAACGGTAACCGTATTGAATTCGGTAGGTAGGAGGTTTCTTGTGTTTTCAAATGTGAGGCTCACTTCTGCAAGTCCTGATGCACTTCTGGATTTACTTCCGTTAAAAACCAGGCTCTCCAGGTTTTCGCTACGCAGGTTGCTGATCTTATGTTCACCGATCACCCATCTGATGGAATCAACGATATTGGATTTACCACAACCATTCGGTCCAATAATTCCTGTGATCCCCTCGTCGAAATTAATCGTAGTCTTATCAGCAAAACTTTTGAACCCCTTGATTTCCAGACTTTTTAATCGCACTAATTGGGTATTTATATTGAATGGTAAGATGAATATTCAGCGTGTAAAATAGGCAGAGCTTTTGGCTTTAAGGCCGTTTGTATTCACCACTTATTCACAATGGTTAAATAATTATTAGGCAGATTTCGAAAAGGTAAAATAACCTCGAATCCATTGAGTTTTAGCAAGGGGCATTAAATTTTTACTTTAAGTAGTAATGAGCCGCTACAACCTGATTATGCTGATCCTTGGATTGGCAGCCTTGTCTATGGCCTGGATGCCAGTTATATCCCGAAAAACGAAGGTTTCTTACTCCATTCTGTTTGTTTTGTTGGGGGCAGGTATGTTCGCGATCCTGGACAAAATTCTGCCTATGCCTCATCCATTGAAAAACAACGAGACCACGCTCCATCTGACGGAACTGGTAGTGATCATCTCCCTAATGGGCACGGGTTTGAGGATCGACGAGCCGTTTTCGCTGAAGACCTGGCGGATCCCTTTCCGGCTGGTGAGCGTGACCATGGTTCTGTCCATCGCCATTGTCACGCTGATATCCGTGTATGTACTGGGACTTCCATGGGCATCCGCTCTGCTGCTTGGGGCCGTGCTTGCTCCAACGGATCCTGTATTGGCCAGCGATGTTCAGGTAGGTCCACCCAATACCCCCGACCCGAACGCCGTTAAATTCAACCTGACGGCGGAAGCGGGGATGAATGATGGTTCTGCGTTTCCGTTTACTTGGCTGGCGATTTTAGTAGCGAGGGGCCTGGGTGATCTGCCCAACCTTCTGGACTGGGGTATGTTCTATCTGGTTTACAAGATTGTAGCTGCCCTGGCGATTGGATGGCTGTTTGGGAAGGCCCTGGGCTGGATGCTATTTGTATTGCCCAAGAAAAAACAAGGTTGGAAAACGGCAGATGGATTGGTATCCCTAGCCGCTACTTTGGTGATATACAGCATTACGGAGGCCTTGCAGGGCTATGGCTTCATCGCTGTTTTTGTTACTGCCGTGAGCCTGCGCAACTTTGAACTCACCCATCAACTGCATAAGCGGTTACATGATTTTATTGACCAGATGGAAAGGATTTTGGTAGCCGTTGTTTTATTATTATTTGGGGGCAGTCTGATCGAAAACCTACTCAGTCCCCTGACATTGGGGATGTTTGTCTTCGCATTGTGCTTTGTATTTCTGATCCGTCCATTGACGGCATATATGGTACTTAACCGCCGCATGAAAAGGGGTGAAAAACTGGCGGTGGCATTCTTCGGCATCAAAGGAATCGGTTCTTTTTACTACCTGTCGTTTGCCTTAAGTGAAGAAAAATTCGCCGACCCCGATATTCTTTGGGCGATCACGGGCTGCATTGTGCTGATCTCAATCATCATACATGGGCTCACGGCAACCACCGTGCTTGAAAAGTTAGAATGATGGCATAAAAAAAGCCGAGGCAGTACCCCAGCTTGAATGTATTTCACAACGGAATAATCCTTATTGTGATTTGCTTCACGATAAAACTAAATATTTTATTTGAAATAATTATAAATTTATCAAAACACCTAACCGCTAACGTATGAAGAAAATATTGGGGTTAGACCTCGGAAGCTCGTCCATTGGCTGGGCATATATTGAAGAAAATAATCATAAGTCGTCTATCAAAAGATTAGGCGTAAGAGTAATTCCTTATTCAGGTGACGAAAAAGACCAGTTCTCTAAGGGCCAGGCAATTTCTACAAACAAAGACAGAACCCTAAAACGTACAGCCAGAAAAACAAACCATCGTTATAAACTGCGGAAAAAGGAACTGGCGAAAATTCTCGACCAATATGGAATGTACCCAGATGAACAATTGATGAAAAAACTCACGCCGGTGCAGCTATTTCAACTCAGAAGCAGGGCCGCGTCTGAAAAGATGGAGCTACAAGAAATCGGCAGAATCTTTTTCCTGCTAAATCAAAAAAGAGGCTATCAATCAAGCCGGGTCAATAAAGAAGAAGTAGATACGGGGAAAAAATTGAGTGATTATTTGCAAGACTTAAAAGCCCGGAAAGAATTGTTATTTGAGCACAACCTTACTATCGGTCAATATTTTTTCAAAGAATTCGAAACCAACCCGTTCTTCCAAACAAGGAAAAAAGTGTTTCCCAGGGAATGTTATGTTAACGAATTTGATGCAATTTGGGATTGTCAATCGCCGTATTACCCGAACATATTCACCGATGAGCTAAGAACAACTATTAGGGATCGCGTGATCTTTTATCAAAGAAGGTTGAAATCTCAGAAACACCTTGTTGGCGAATGCAATTTTGAAAAACACCATAAAGTGACCGCTCGAAGTTCTCCCCTTTTCCAGATCTGTAAAATTTGGGAAAGTATCAACAATATTACACTTACTGATAAATACAAAAACAATTATGTAATTAGCCTAGATCAAAAGAAGAAGATATTTGAACACCTTAATGATAACTCAAGGCTGACATATACCGATCTGATGAAGATTCTAGCTTTAAGCAAAAATGCAGGCTGGCATCCGAACGACCAGATAAAGAAAGCCGGCCTTCAGGGAAATACTACTAGAGTGGAAATCTTGAATTCCTTCCGTAAAAAAGAAGAAATAGAAAAATTCGGTCATCTACTTGAATTTGACCTCAAAGTCGAGTCAATTGTTGATAAGAAAACGGGGGAAATAACGGACCGACTAATTGTTACAGACGAATTTGAACGCACACCCTATTATCAGATCTGGCATATTCTTTATAGCATTGAAGAAGTTGAAGTAGCAAAAAGAATTTTAATCAACAAATATGATATAACTGCAGAAATTGCTGAAAACTTAGTCAAGCTGGATTTCAAAACTAGTGGATTTGGCAATAAAAGTGCCCGTGCTATTAGAAAAATATTGCCGCAGTTGATGGACGGCTTGGATTATTCAAAGGCTTCAGAGAAGGCCGGATACAACCATTCATTTAGCGTCACCTCGGAGGAAAATGAGAAACGGGAACTAGCCTCCCATCTATCTCAGATAACTAGGAACAGCCTAAGACAGCCAGTTGTTGAAAAAATCCTCAATCAATTGATAAATCTTGTAAATGCAATACTTGCTGATCCTGAATTGGGCCGACCCGATGAAATACGGGTTGAATTAGCCAGAGAGTTGAAACAGAGCAAAGACGAACGAAACAAAACTTATTCTCGAAATATCGATCAGGATAAAGAGCATAAGCGAATTTTCGACAGATTGAAGCAGGATTTCCCCGGGTTGCCGGTAAATAGCAAAGTACTTCTGAAATACAAGTTATTCGAACAACAAAATGGGATATGCATCTATAGTGGAAAGACGATGGAATTGTCGAAAGTACTTAACGGCGAATCAATAGATGTAGATCATATCATTCCCCAGTCTAAACTATTCGACGACTCATTTCAGAATAAACTTTTGTGCCTTAGGAGTGAGAATGAAAGGAAAGATAATGCCACGGCCTATGACTATATGCAAAGTAAGTCTTCCCTGGAATTCGACCAGTTCATAGAGCGTGTTAATCTGTTATTAGATAATCAGAGAATCACCAGAAGTAAGAGAAATAAGCTGTTGATGACGGAGCAAGAGATCCCCGATGATTTCATCACCCGGCAGTTGAATGAGACAAGGTTTATATCTAAAGAAGCAACCAAAATACTAAAAAATATTTGTAGGAACGTATACAGTACAACCGGAGTGGTCACCAGCTATCTGCGGGATCAGTGGGGGTATAATGAAATTCTCAAACAATTGAATTATCATAAGTATGATGCCGCCGGTCTAACGAAAGACGGCAAGATTCAAGGTTGGAGCAAACGGGACGATCACAGGCACCATGCTATCGATGCTCTTGTTGTAGCGTGTACGAAACAATCTTTCATTCAACGTCTTAACACGCTGAAGGACGGGTCTACTAGAGATATTATGTTAGCTGAGGTTTTGGATTCTGGGAATGATTGGCAGAAAAGAAAATCTTTGCTGGAAGAAAGCACACAAAAGAACAGACCTTTTGAAACAAGTGAGGTAAAAAAAGCGGTTGACGACATTCTGATTTCGATCAAGTCTGGTAAGAAACTAGCCACTGCAGCTATAAACAAGGCGAATGGCCAGAAGGTGCTGGTGCCGAGAGGCCAATTGCATAAAGAGCAAGTATATGGGAAAATCAAAAGGTATAGGTCGGAAAAGACTCCCCTGAACGGACGGTTCAATCAACAGGATTTGATAGCGAATCCGATAGAAAAAAAACTCATTATAGATAGGCTTTTGAAGTTTGACAGCGATCCAAAAAAAGCATTTTCAAAACTTGAATCTGATCCCATCTGGCTGGACGAAGCAAAGACTCGATCCATTAGCGCAGTCACTCTTTGGGAGGATGTCTTTGTATATAAGTATTCGCTGGATCAGAATTTCAAGGAGAAACATATAGAATCGATCATTGATGTTGGTGTTAGGGAAAAAGTAAGGGCTCGTTTTATCGAGAAATCTAGCCAAAAAGATCATCCGCTTAAAAACCTGGCTAATGAACCCATTTGGCTCAATGACAAAAAAACAATTCCGATTACCAGCGTGAGATGCGATACTGGTCTCCAGGATCTCGTGCCCCTTCATCAAACTTTGAATGGGACAACAACTAATCTCAAAGATGCAGCAAACGATTCAATTCCAGTTGACTATATCTCAACCAGAAACAATCACCATACAGCGATCTATCAAAAGCCTGATGGTAAATACGAGGAAAGGACCGTTACGTTATGGGAAGCCATTCAAAGAAAAAAACTCAATATTCCAGTGATTATGAAAAACCCTCACGTGGAGTGGGACAAAATTATTGAAAAAGGAATTGATGACCAGGTATTGTTGAACAACCTACCCTTACCCGATTGGAAATTTATTGAGAGCTTGCAACAGAATGAGCTTTTCGTATTCGGCATGTCGAAAGATGAATTGCAAACTGCAATTGACAAGAAAAACTGGAGCTTAATTTCTCCAAATGTTTTTCGGGTTCAAAAATTATCAGAAAAGTATTATGTATTCCGCCATCATTTAGAGACAAGATTAGAAAAAGACTCATCCGAAGAGAAAATCTCAATGATAATAAAAAAATTTATTCGGATTCGAAATTTGGAATCCTATAATAGGACGAATCCGGTAAAAGTCTTTATCACTCCAACAGGAACAATTAGTATTATACAGAAATAAGTGATAAAAAAAACACTATACTTTGCTAACCCGGCATATCTTAAAACTCGAGATGAACAACTCGTTATTCAGATCAGCAATGAACCTGATGATGAAAAATCTGTTCCCATTGAGGATATCGGATTACTAATAATTGATCATCCTCAAATAACCATAACACAGGGACTTTTGGCAAAATGCATGGAAAACAACGTAGCGGTAGTGACCTGTGATCAAACTCACCACCCCGCTGGAATTCTATTCAATATGGAAGGCAACACGCTTCAGTCCCAGGTATATAAATACCAACTGGAAGCCACCATTCCACTCAAAAAACAACTCTGGCAACAAACGATCGTCGCAAAAATTGAAAATCAGGCAGCTTTGCTGAAATCGGTAAAGGAGGAACACACGTACATTAGGAATCTTGTTTCAAAGGTTAAGTCTGGTGATACAGAGAATTGTGAGGCAAAAGCAGCCAGTTATTATTGGAAGAGAATTTTCCCTGCTTTCCTGGAATTCAGAAGAGAACGTTATGGCCCTCCTCCCAACAACTTACTCAATTACGGCTATGCGATATTAAGGGCAGCGGTTTCCAGAGCTATCGTGGGTAGTGGTTTACTCCCTGCCATTGGAATACATCATAAGAACCAATATAACGCCTTCTGCCTTTCAGATGACATCATGGAGCCTTACCGTCCTTATGTAGATCTCCTTGTATATGAAATAGTCTCAATGAGTGGAAAGTTCCTGGAGATGACGCCGAATATGAAAAAAAAGCTGCTCTCAATTCCTACAATAGATGTAGTCATCGATGGGAAAAAATCTCCCCTCCTAAATGCTGTTTCAAGAACCACTGCCAGCCTGGTCAAATGTTATCAGGGAGAATCACGACGTATACTATACCCCGTTATGTCCTGATAAATAATGAAAAACTACTATGAACGAATAAATTCTTACCGGATTATGTGGGTAGTAGTCATGTTTGATCTTCCAACTGAAACCAAAAAAGACAGGAAGAATTATGCCCTTTTCAGAAAGAAAATGCTAAAAGATGGATTCCAGATGTTCCAGTTTAGCATGTATATACGCCATTGCCCCAGTAAGGAGAACGCCGATGTCCACAAGAAAAGAGTGAAAACTAACCTGCCCCCACTCGGAAACGTAGGTATAATCGTAATAACAGACAAGCAATTTGGCATGATGGAGGTATTTCATGGTAAAAAGCCTGCTATTCTTCCAGGTACTTCCCAGCAACTAGAAATGTTTTAGCCTGAATGGTGTAAGAAAGGCGGTATACATTAGTGTATTTTACCTCACCGCGGAACTTATTTACCATGTAAAACGAAAATAGAACTTACGATTTACATGGTAAATGAGAATTCTAATGAATAAAAAGCTTCAGTAAAGACATAAACGAACGGGTTGCTGAAATTATATTATTATATTCTACTATGCATAAAACGGATAATCTTTCCCCCCAACTCATTCCCGTAGTTGCTGAAAAAAATACACCTATCTTGATTACAGGATGTAAAAATTGGTTTCCCGGATCATTTTTTCATTCCTAAAATAACCCGGAAAACCAATACCATTAAGCCTTTCCCGCGATTCGGATGTTGGTAGTCGAAACTAACCAAAAATTTGAAAGCAAATCACAACAACGCGGCGGGTGATATGATCGCTTTTGGAGATGTTGGTAGTCGAAACTAACCAAAAATTTGAAAGCAAATCACAACATTGTACGGC
>JANMHK010000497.1:0-2935 GCA_031375135.1 Sphingobacteriales bacterium
TTTTCCCTGCGCCTTTTTTTCATATTGGTGGCGATGAAGTATCCGGATCCACCAATTGGCAAAAAATGCCGGAAGTACTAAAATTCATGAAGGAAAACGGATTCAGAACGGAAAGTGAATTGGAAGGTTATTTTGACCGGAAGGTTACAGATATGTTGATTAGCAAAGGTAAATGCCCGATGGGATGGGAAGAGGTGGTTAATTTTGATGTAAGCAGAAAAACCGTCATCCAATGGTGGCTTGGACATTTGGTGCCATCAAAAAATCTTAACAAGGCTCTGGCAAATGGGCATCAAGTAGTAATGTCACCTAACTGGTATGTCTATCTTGATTATGCCCAGTCTCCGGGCGAGCCAGGTGCTCCATGGAATGGAAATATAAATGGACCCAACAGTCTGGAACTGATTTATAACTGGGAGCCCGTTCCTGATACCATGCCGGCAGACAAGGAAGCGCTCATACTGGGAATTGAAGCCCCTGTATGGACCGAGTTTATTAAATCCACAAGCTTCCGCGACTTTATGATGTATCCAAGAATGTCGGCAATCGCTGAAATAAATTGGATTCCGAGGGGCTCAAAAAATCTGAAACAATTCCAGTCACGGATGCAAAAGCAATATCAGCGGTATAAGGCATCCAGCGTGAATTACCGAGCTCCGGGCTGGATTGGGGATTTGAAATATTTAATTCACTGATAACCTTTTTCTTCAGCACCTAATATTGCGTTGGATTATACAGATACAAAGAACACAATTTCATGATGTAAAAAATCGAATTATGTATTGCATTTTTAATGGGAGGACTAAGGAACTGTTTGTTCAATTGTCTTTTATTGCTTTTTTCATTCTTCTTTTTTCCCAACATAGTAAGGCACAGGATAACAAAGCAGCCAAAAGGGAACCCGGTGTTGTTAAAACACATTCCCGCGGTTTGCATGGATACATCAGCTATAATGCGGACAGACCTGCTGATCAATCAAAATATAGTTACGGGATGGGTTTTTATTCCGCTGTATGGCCATTGATTACTCAACCACTTGCCGACTTTCAGATTGGTTTGGCTGGAGCCTGGGTGACGCCGGATAATTCCGACAATAAAGACAAACCCCTTGCTCCCATTGGAACGCATGCCCGTGACAACTGGCCAAAACGTGGCCCCACATGGAGCAGTGTGTTTCAAACCCTTGAAGGCGGCCTTGGATATTGGGCGGGAAACCGATTTCGATATGGCCCGCCGAAATTCAGTATGAACGCAACACCGCAGTGTTACGACTATGAAGTGGGTTCACCGGGGTGGTCGTTTTTCTATGACAGCGAAGCGTTGCCCGACAATCGACTTGGAATCGCACAATTGAGCAATCGGCTGCTTATTCCACCCGATGCCTTGCCTTTCCAGGACAATCCAAATGGAAAATTCCTGGGATATACTTACATGGCTTTACCTTTTACCGAACCAACACAAGGTGACCCGCCAACAGGTGACCTAAGCTGGACTTGTTTTCTAAGTGCTGCCAACTTCAAAGGGCCGATAGCATATTATATTCCTGAGACCTGGAGCAAGATCGGCAAGTTGTTCAATTATGATTTTATTTATGGACGCGGACTTGATGCAAGGCCAGGCCAAATGGGCGGCGGTGCCATGGAAATTAACACGGTTCCTTGCTTTGAGTCACAGGATGAAAAGGGCGTGACCTATTCAAAGATACCCCAGCTTCAATTCCCGGTTGATCATCAGGGTAGGACCATGCTTGTACAGGATGTGGTTTATTACTCTAAAGCTGCACTGTATGATCCATTTAAAGCATGGCGCGATGGTGGTAAGAGTTGCGCTGGACGGTTTGATGAAATGGGTGCATGGAAATCAAAAATAACAACACGAACTCCAGGTTTCGATCAGGATGGAAAGAAAATTACCGGGGTGGAAAAAATCTTTGATACTAAAGTTCATAACGATAATGTATGGGGATTGAAATGGTTTGATGGCACCACCGATAAATTTGGAAACTTTCCCAGATATTTCAGGCATGAAGGAGATCACCTGGTGGCCATATCAGCCTCGGAAGTGCCTGAGAAAACTAATCTCCTGAACAAAGAGTTTACATTGGCGAAACCGGGTGAGCCTTTTACTTCTCCCGGCAAAGGAGCCTGGACCAATCCCGGTGCTGCTGCAGGTCCATTCAAAGTAAAGCTTATAGACGGCTCTGTAGTCACCTATTCCTGGTATCGTTTCGTAGATCAGCCATCTTTTCAGCAATACAACTGGAGTCAAGCCAAAAAAGAAAAATTACAGGCGTTCATTGAGAAGATTCATGCCGAATGGCCTATTAACAGAGACTACATGGCTCCGCCAACAATGGGGGAATTAGTGGCACTTGATCCGGCTTTATTGGTTACCCCTCCGAAAGGTATGGAAGTAGGATATGTTCCGATCGTAACACACCAGGAAGCAGCATTCAAATAGTACCGCACGAGTCATTTCATTAAAACTAATCCCTCCGTAATTCCCTTAAGACAAACCCCATTCCCACCATCACGATTTGGGTTGTAGAACAGAGACGTCCGACTAATTTCCGGATCCCTCATTATAGAATATAAATAACCCCTCCTTGCCGGCCACTACAATATCTTTCCTGCCATCATTTTGAAGATCAATAACCTGGAAATGGATCCCCGTTCCTTTTCCTTCTCCAAATTTTCCATAACTGATGATCTGTTTGGTAAATGATTCTCCATTCCATTGGTAGTAGTATAGGCCCAGTGGATCGTTAGGCCCCGGGTCCCCGTCGTTATGAGCCCGGTAACGTTTCCCGGTAATTAATTCCGGCTTGCCGTCATTGTCGATGTCAACCCACTCCATAGTATGAAACTGGGAATTATTCAGATCAATCGCGTGAGTTTTCCATATGCGTTTGTTATCGGCATCTTTCGATTGTTCG
>JANMHK010000514.1:0-2996 GCA_031375135.1 Sphingobacteriales bacterium
CGACATCACCAATGGAAGAAGGTATATCTGCAACGTAGCCGGGGGTCTCGTCAGGTTCGCGTTAAAGCCATCTATCCAACCCAGGAGAATGATTTTGCTCAATGCAGAAACAACAGAGATCCGGAATATTAACCAGCTGGCGATCAGGAATTTCATCAACTATGCCCTGCCCGCAAACCAGGGTAACTACCTGATGATCGCGCATCAGAAATTATTTGTAGGGCCAGGCGGAAATCCGGTTCAAAACTACCGCGACTATCGCAGTTCCACGCAGGGAGGATCTTACAATGCTAAAATTTACGATGTTGAACAGATCATTGATCAGTTTGCCTTCGGGGTCAAGAACCACCCGATATCCATCAAGAATTTCATCAATTTTGCCAGGAATACTTACCCTTCCAAACCGAAATTTATATTACTGGTCGGAAGGGGAAGTCTTTATAGTGATTTCCGAACCTATGAATCGTTTCCCACCACGAATGAAATAGACCTGGTACCCACGTTTGGTTCACCGGGATCCGACAATCTCCTGGCCTCGCCAAACTATGATCCCGTTCCGGATATTCCTATAGGAAGGATCGCGGCGATAAACGGAACAGAGGTGGATATTTATCTTCAAAAGGTCAAGGAGTACGAAGCCGCGCCTAATACGGCTCAGAACACGATCAAGGACCGGGCCTGGATGAAGAATGTGGTACATGCGATCGGGGGCAGTGATCCTTACCTGCAGTCCATTATCTATGGCTACATGAATATCAATAAGGGCATCATAGAAGATACTTCTTATGGTGCCAAGGTATACTCCTTCAGTAAGAACTCTGCGCTTGCAGTGGAACAGCTGACCTCAGATCAGTTGGCGGGTTTATTTGAAGAAGGCTTAGGTCTGCTGACCTATTTCGGCCACTCATCAACAAACACCCTTGAATTCAATATTGATGATCCGGAGAAATACAACAACAAGGGAAAGTATCCGCTTTTCATTGTGAACGGTTGTAATGCCGGTAATATATTTTCTTATGATACGCTGAGAACGCAGGGTTCGGCATTCACACTCTCTGAAAAATATGTGCTCACCCGCGATAAGGGCAGTATTGGCTTCCTGGCCAGTACACATTTTGGCGTGGTGAATTACCTGAATATTTATACAAACAGTTTTTACAGATCCTATACCACGGACAATTATGGCAAAACCCTGGGCCAGGTGCAGAATGGAGCATTAGCGCGAATGGTGCAGAACACATCCCTGTCGGATTTCTATACCCGTATGCATGTGGAGCAGATCAACCTTCATGGGGATCCTGCAGTAAAATTATATGCTGCAGATTTGCCGGATTTTGTGATCGAGGACCCCTTGGTCAGGATCAATCCAACCCCCGTGTCCGTGGCCGACAATAATTTTGAACTGATTGTAAAATTCGAGAATCTCGGAAGGGCCATTGAAGATTCGTTCAGGGTCAGGGTACAAAGACAACTCCCATCAGGCGCATTGATCGATATTTATAATGCAAGAAGAAAAGCGGTTAAGAATTCAGACTCGCTGAAATTTTCCGTTCCCATCAATCCGCTGACAGACAAAGGCGAGAATAAGATCATTGTGACGCTTGATTCGGATGGACGTATTGCTGAAAGGTCTGAATCCAATAACACGGTCACAAAATCATTTGTCATTATTGAAGATGAGCTGAGGCCCATCTTCCCATATAACTACGGGATCGTCAATAAGCCGAATATCAGTTTTTATGCATCTGCGGCGAATCCGCTCGCAGCAGCAAGGTCCTATATCATGGAGGTGGATACCACCGAGTTATTCAATTCATCTTTCAAAAAATCTGTCACCATACAATCTCCAGGTGGATTGCTTCAATTCAATGTGCCATCCCTGACATTGCAAGACAGTACGGTGTATTACTGGAGAACTGCGCCGGTGCCTAATCAGGGGCAAGACATCGTTTGGAATACGGCATCTTTTGTATACCTCAGCAATAGTTCGCCCGGCTATAACCAGTCGCACTATTACCAGATGAAAAAGAACCAGTATAACAGGATTGACCTGGCTGCTGACAGGTCGTTGAAATACACGACCAAGAACAGGCTGTTATCTTTCAAAACAGGACTGTTGCCAATATACATTAACGACAGGTTACAAGTGAACCTGGATGAAAGATCTGTGTTGACATTTGGTTGCAGAAACAGGTCTTTGCAGATTGTTGTGTACGATAAGGTAACCCTTGAGCCATGGGATAACTTGTTGCAACCGGACGGTTTCGGAAAATATGGAAGCTGGCCTCCTTGTATTCATAACGACTATGCATTTGAGTTCCCTTATACCGATCCTGCTTACCGGAAAAAAGCCATTGCTTTCCTGGAATCTATCCCTGCGGGTTCTTATATCTCTATCACCAATTTGGGTACCATTACCAACACCTCGTTTATCAACGAGTGGAAAGGCGATACCGCGCAGTTAGGTTCGGGAAAATCATTATACCATGCATTGAAAAACCTTGGATTTGCAGGCATTGACAGTTTCACCCGGAATTTTCCATTCCTGTTCCTGACCAGGAAAGGCAGGGCAGACTTCCCGGTATATCAAGTGTTGGGCAAGAAAGATGACGATTATCTTGAAGTTGAAATACCAGTTGCCGTCACTGAAAGCGAAGGAACCATTGAATCTCCATGGTTCGGTCCTGCGCAGGCCTGGAACAGATTACGCTGGGATGGTACCGATCTAAATCCTTTCACTGATATTGTTTCCATACAGGTCTATGGGAAGGATTACTTAGGTAATGAAAGCCTGATCACCACCATTCAACCTTCTAGGGATACATCATTGTCATTCATCAATGCCAAACAGTTTCCATATCTGCGGCTGAAGATGAGCAATAGAGATTCATTAAATGGGACGCCTAACCAACTTCGGTATTGGAGATTGCTTGCTGATCTTGCGCCGGAAGGAGCTGTAGCGCCAAACCTGTTCTTCAAGGCTCCTGATAGCGTAG
>JANMHK010000043.1:0-1693 GCA_031375135.1 Sphingobacteriales bacterium
GCTGTCGACGGTGGAAGTCCGAGGGCTCCAAGAAATGCCTTGAAGGCATCATCCGTAGGAGCAAAAATGGTCAGGTTGGGTCCATAGGCTAGGTTCATCACTGAGTCCAGCCTGTTCATTCCAACTTGTCCGGAATCCGCCCTGAGAATAGCCGCCCTCAGAAAGGTCAGGTTAGGATCAGTACTTATTATGGCAGACAAGGTTTGAGAAGGTGGTTGTACCAGTGCCGCAACGGCGTGAATAACACCATTGGTAGCCAGGATGTCTGCCTTCGTCACAGGAATATTATTCACCCAGGCTGCAGTTCCCCTTCGTGAAGGGAAAATGGGCATTCTTACAAATGGAGCCGGAGCGCCAGGTAAAGCGAACAAAGAATGCGACAATAAATTAGGGAAAGTCTCGGGTATACTCGCCGCCGGAACTTGATAACCCAGCACGTGATACTGCAACAAAGGAACCAGGGTGGTCAATGGCAATGCATTGATCACCGCAATGCTGGGAACTCCCGACAACCTGAATGCAGCGTTATTGGGCGCAAATACCGTCAGGTTCGCTGTAGTAGTAAATAATGCATCTGCGAGGCCTGCCCTGTTTGCAGCTGCCAGCAAATAACTAAAGGTTGTATCTGTTGTAATAATATCCCCAATGGTTGGTAATGATGGCCTTGAAGGTCTGGGAATCTCTACCGGATCAGGAACATCCTTATTACAGGAAGTCATGATCATTGAAGCGAGTAGCAGTCCGCCAATGAAAGTTTTTATATGGAATTGTTTCATGTTCATTTTAGTTTTCATCCAGTTTTAGAATATGTTGTAAGCAAAACGCACGTAGTAAAGCCCTCCGATGGAAGGATTACCAGGGGCCGTAATGTAATACTGATTCAACAGGTTATTCGCACCCAGACCAACTAGAGACTTGATGGCTGGGAACTTATAAGTAACCTGGGCATCTAAAGAAAAGAAGGAAGGCACTTCTCCGGACACGAAATCACTTTCATACATGAAAGAATCCTGCCAGCGCAAAGTACCGCTGAAACCAAAACGTTTGTCCTTTCCAAATCCATAGTTACCGGCACCAAGGTTATACCTGTATTGTGGAGCATTGAAAAACGCCACAAATCCTTGCGGAACATCCTTCAATACATCAGTGGATGCATTCAATGTTGCGTAGTAGCCGCGCCCTACCCTGTATTCCATGCTGAAACCTGCACCATAGGTTTTCACTTTAGCGGTGCTGTTGATAGGCACAGAAAGTGTTCTCAGATTAGCAGCTGTTGCAGGAAGTGCAGGATTGATCTTTTGACCAACTGCTTTTCGCACAATGAAATTGGTGTACTCGCCAAGATAACCGTATACGTCGAGCAGCAGCTTATCACTGGCCATGAGTCCTTTATATCCTACTTCAACAGATTGAACACTTTCTGGCTTGAATTCGTTGAATGCAGCTTCTTTGGGATTAGTCGAAGAATTCAACGGAAGGTCATACCATGGATTGTTTTTCTTGTTGTATATGTCATAGAAAACCGGCAACCCACCTATCAGTGTTTCGCCACCACCTACACCCAACCTGATGTATTGTTGTTGTGTGGATGGGAAACGATAAGCTGTCTGATATGAAACCCGCAGGTTGTTGTTCTTCGCAACTTTGATAACCGCAGTGGCCCGTGGCGTAAATCTTCCGGAGAAGTTTTCAT
>JANMHK010000062.1:0-9296 GCA_031375135.1 Sphingobacteriales bacterium
GCATGATCTCTTCCGAAGATGCAGCCCGATACGCTGCCGGTGAAGTGTTTGTGCCTGTACTTGCAGGTACGCTTACTACACTTGCTCCATTTATACCACTCTTATTCTGGCCTGGCATCATCGGTAAGTTCATGATCTACCTGCCAACGATGCTGATCTTTACACTCACGGCATCACTCATCGTGGCCTATATCATGAACCCTGTTTTTGCGGTTGACTTCATGACGCATGAAGCGCATGGCAAGGAACCCAAGTCGGCCATTTTCAAGAAACCTGCATTTTGGGTTACCCTTGCACTGGCCGCACTGCTCGATGTGGTGGGATACAGTACCGATCAGGCGGGATACCGTTTCTTTGGAAATCTTCTGTTCTTCTTCCTGCTCATCGCCCTGTTAAACAGGTATTTCCTGGCAGATATGATCCTGAATTTTCAGGAGAAATTCCTGCCGGCCATGATGAACCAGTACGAGAAATTATTAAGATGGACCCTTAAAGGATGGCGCCCTGCGTATCTGCTCGCAGCTACCTTCGCGCTGCTGATCTTCTCATTCATGTTTTTTGGTGCACGTAAAGTGCCTGTTCTGCTGTTTCCGCAAGGCGATCCCAATAACATTTACGTATACCTGCGCCTGCCAGCGGGCACGGATGTAAAGTATACAGACTCGGTGACCGGGGTTTTGGAAAGCAAAGTATATGGTGTATTGGGAATGGATAATGAGAAAGAAAACCCGGTGGTGGAATCCGTAATCTCCAATGTAGCCGTTGGTGCGTCTGATCCCAGCGGGGGCGACAGAAGTACAAGGCCGGAGTTGGGAAGGATCCAGGTGAACTTCGTGCCTTTTGAAGAACGTCATGGTGTTTCTACAAAGCCTTACCTCGACCAGGTGCGAAATTCGATCAAGGGCATCCCGGGGGCAGAGATCTCTGTCACTCAGGAAAATTCCGGTCCCCCTACACAGTCACCCATCAACATTGAAGTCAGCAGTGAAAATTTTGAGGCCCTGACCACCACGGCAGTCAATCTGAAGAACTATCTCCAGACAAAAAATATCCCCGGTGTAGAAGAATTGAAGCTGGATGTTGACGTGAACAATCCGGAGATCACCATTAAAGTAGATCGTGAGCGGGCACTGCTCCAGGGGATCTCCACTGCCCAGGTAGGTCTGGAGATCCGTACAGCATTATTCGGTAAAGAAGTATCCAAACTTAAACTGGATGAAGATGAGTATAAGATCCAATTGCGTAACAATGAGCTGCAGAGAAGAAGCCTGACCGACTTGTTGAATATGAGGATCACCTACCGTGATTTCACATCGGGTCAGATCAAGCAGGTGCCTATCAGCTCCGTAGCCAGTTTTGAATTGACCAGTACTTATGGAAGTATCAAACGCAAGAACATGAAGCGGGTGATCACCATTTTCGGTAATGTGTTGACCTCACAGGGTTATACCCCGGCTGGCGTGAATGAGGATATCTTAAAAGCGATCAATGAATTTAGGGATAAGCCACAGGATGTCACCATCGTCCAAACGGGTGAGGGTGAACAGATGGCTGAAACCATGAGTTTCCTTCAAACGGCCTTGTTTATATCCATCGGTCTCATCCTTTTGATCCTCGTATTGCAGTTCAACTCGCTCAGCAAAACGGTGATCGTTTTGTCGGAGATCATATTCAGTGTGATCGGGGTTTTGCTCGGTTATGCCATTACCAAAATGACAGCATCAGTGGTGATGACTGGTATTGGTATCATTGGACTGGCGGGTATTGTGGTCAAGAACGGTATCCTCGTGATCGAGTTTGCCGATGAACTCCGGAGCAGGGGTATGCGAACGCGCGAAGCGGTGATCATGGCGGGTAAAACCAGGATCGTTCCGGTATTGCTTACCGCACTTGCTGCTATCCTGGCGTTGATACCACTTGCCGTAGGATTGAATATCAATTTTATTACCATGTTCACGGATTGGCATCCGAATATTTTCTTCGGCGGTGACAATGCGGTATTCTGGAAGCCTTTATCGTGGACCATCATCTGGGGTCTGATGTTTGCGTTCTTCATGACACTGATCCTGGTTCCCGGTATGTATGTGATGGCAGAAAGACTGAGAAGACCAATGTCCCAATTCTATCATGGAAGATGGGTGAGCCTGTTTGGTTTACTTGGACCGTTCTTCTTTATACTGACCGGGTTGATGTACCTGGTCAGAAGGATTACGGGCAAAAAGGTGTGGAACGGAACGCTAAAAGAAACAGGAAAGAAGTTTCAGCTGGAAGAAGCCTAACCGTTCATCACGTAAATGATCATAGAGAAGTAAAAATGGAGCAGATTGACAACCGTCTGATCCATTTTTACTTCTTTTGTTTTTACATTTAAAATTATTTAAATCAAATCAAGCTTATGAACGCGCGCACGAATCACGACATTGACTTCAAGATCTACGGGGAAGAAATGCAGTACGTGGAAGTTGAATTGGATCCTGAAGAAACCGCCATCGCGGAAGCGGGAAGTTTCATGATGATGGATAACGGAGTTCAGATGGAAACGATATTTGGCGATGGCTCCCGGCAGCAGTCTGGCGGATTGCTGGGGAAATTAATGTCTGCGGGTAAACGAGTATTGACTGGTGAAAGTCTTTTTATGACGGCCTATACCAATATTGGGCAGGGAAAGAAGAAAGTATCCTTTGCATCTCCTTATCCCGGTAAGATCATACCTGTTGATTTAATGGAATACGGGGGTAGGGTGATCTGCCAGAAAGATGCGTTTCTCTGCGCTGCAAAAGGCGTATCAGTTGGGATCGCTTTACAACGCAGACTGGGTACAGGTCTGTTTGGAGGGGAAGGGTTTATCATGCAGAAATTAGAGGGTGACGGTTTTGCGTTTATGCACGCTGGTGGTCATGTCTTCTCTCGCACCCTGGCTGCCGGTGAGCAGATTAAAGTAGATACTGGTTGTGTGGTGGCCTATACGCAAGACATTAATTTCGACATTCAGTTTATCGGTGGGATCAAGAATTCAATATTTGGCGGCGAAGGATTGTTTTTTGCAACGCTCACCGGACCCGGCAAAGTTTGGCTCCAAACATTGCCTGTGAGCAGGCTGGCTGCGCGCATCCTCGCTTATGGTACTTATAACCGGAAAGAAGAAGGAAGTCTGCTCGGCGGTCTGGGGAACTTGCTTGATGGGGACGGACGTTGATGGGTAGCATGTGCTCTATCAGGAAAAAGACGGGAGTGCGGGAAGGAGTTCTATACAATGGAAAAGGCAGTCTTTCGACTGCCTGTACACATCCAATAACCATCCGCAGTTATCAATATTTTTGACTGCTTAAGCTCGCAGTATTTGTTTGTTGTTATTACTGGATCAAAGGTATAAGTACGATAGTATAACTACAAGTTATTAAACGAGGGAAAAGGCCCGTTCGTCGAACAGGTTTTTTCACGATGATTAACTGTTTGATTTCCACATGATTTTAGACAGGGTTTATTCAAAAAGCCTTTTGTTTCCGTAAATTAGCGCAACCCAATATGTTGACATGAACAGAAAAGACGAGTTACTTCAGGATGTAGTTATCAAGTTCGCAGGAGATAGTGGAGACGGTATGCAATTGACCGGTAGCCAGTTTACGAATAATACGGCCTTACTCGGGATGGATCTGGCCACGTTTCCAGACTTCCCGGCCGAGATCAGGGCCCCGCAAGGTACCATCCCCGGTGTCAGCGGTTTCCAATTGAGATTTTCTTCTTCCCCCGTATATACCCCTGGTGATGATTGCGATGTTTTGGTTGCTATGAACGCAGCGGCGTTGAAAACCAACCTTAAAGCGATCAAGAAAGGCGGCAAGGTCATTGTCAATACCGATGGATTTGATGCGAAGAATCTTCGTTTGGCCAATTTTGCCGAAGGAGATAATCCTTTGGAAAACGACTCGCTGGCCAGTTTTGAAGTAATCCGGATGGATGTAACCAAGATGACCCGCGAGGCACTGAAAGACTTTACCATGGGTACCAAGGAGAAAGATCGTGCAAAGAACATGTTTGTGCTGGGCTTTCTGTATTGGATGTACAATCGGGAAATGGACAGTACCATATCATTCCTGAAAGAAAAATTTGGTAAGAAAGACGATATCCTGAACAGTAACCTGAAGGTGTTGCAGGCAGGCTATAATTATGGCGATACCACTGAAACCTTCACCACCAGGTATAAAGTGGAAAAGGCGAAGATGGTCACGGGCAATTACCGTTCCATCATGGGTAATCAGGCCCTTTCTTATGGTTTGATCGCAGCTTCACAAAAGAGCGGTCTGCCTATCTTCCTTGGCTCTTATCCCATTACACCTGCCTCAGACATTTTACACGAGCTGAGCAGACATAAGAACTTCGGTGTTCGTACTTTCCAGGCTGAAGATGAAATTGCCGCCATTACTTCTGCTATAGGTGCAAGTTATGGAGGTTCACTCGCGGTCACCACTACTTCTGGTCCGGGTATGGCGCTCAAGGCAGAAGCCATGGGCCTCGCCGTTATGATGGAGATTCCCTTGCTGATTATCAATGTTCAGCGCGGCGGACCTTCAACGGGCCTTCCTACAAAAACAGAACAAAGTGACTTGATGCAGGCCTATTATGGAAGGAACGGGGAATGCCCGATGCCCATCGTATCCGCCTCCACACCCAGTGATTGCTTTGCAGCGGCCTACGAAGCAGTACGAATATCTGTCCAGCATATGACCCCGGTGATTTTGCTGACTGATGGTTATATCGCCAATGGTGCCGAGCCCTGGAAATATCCTACTACCGCAGATCTTCAGGACATCACCGTGAACTTCAAAAAAGAACTTGACGAGGGTGAAGAGAAATTCCTTCCCTATAAAAGAGATGAAAAACTGACCAGGCCATGGGCTATTCCGGGAACACCCGGGTTTGAACATCGGGTCGGCGGTCTGGAAAAGCAGGATATAACCGGTAACGTGAATTATGAACCTGACAACCACCAACATATGGTGAACGTCAGGCAAGCTAAAGTAGACCTGATCGCCAATTATATTCCTGACCAGACATTAGACAGCGGTCCTGAGAAAGGAAAGATGTTGGTGATTGGATGGGGAAGTACCTATGGATCGATCAAAAGTGCTTGCGCAGACCTCCGCGCAGAAGGGTATGATGTGGCCCATGCACATTTAAGATATATCAGACCGTTCCCCAAAAACCTGGGCAGCATGATCAAGAATTATGACAAAGTGCTGGTGCCAGAGATCAATAACGGGCAGTTGGTTAAGATCATCCGTGATCAATATATGGTTGATGCCATTCCTCATAACAAAGTGATGGGTATTCCTATTACCAAGTCTGAACTTATAGCGAAAGTCAAAACAATTATCTAATTGGCTCATTATCTAATTAGCTAATTGTTTCAAATTAAAAACCCCGAGCGTAAGTTTCGGGGTTCTTTAATGAGCCAATAAGCTAATGAGCCAATGAGCCAATGATTACAGTACTTTATCCACGATCTTACCTGTCGTCTTATTTTTTAAGATCACCTTTTTGGCGCCATAATGCGTGATCTCTTCTTTTACAAGATAATGTTCGGCATCATATTCAACCAGGTGGCTGTCTTTCGAATATCCAATTTTCCCTCTCCAGCCTTCAATCACAATGGGTTCCCACTGTTTTGTTTTTACTGATTTGTATGCAGCATCCAGCACGCAATTCACTACGTAGCCGTCGTAAAAAGTTTCTTTCGGTGCCGTACCTTTTTCGATGGAACTGAACATATCGAAGAACATATGATTGTATCCCAACTCATTCAATTCATCACCCACCGGAAATAGCCAGCCTGTGTTGCTTTCTGCTTTTTCGGCAACATAATCTGCGCCTTTGCCGGTGGTGAACATTTCAAATCCGGTTCGAAGAAAGCTGTTTATCCATATGGTACCTTCTGTGCCCATGACTTCATCCCGAAGATCGAGTCCGCCGCGAAAAGTCCAGCTCACTTCAAATTGTGCGATTGCGCCATTCTCATATTTGATCAGGCCAATGGCATGGTCTTCTGCATCAATGGGTTTCACTTGTGTATCGGCCCAACACATGACTTCGATGGGTAAGATGTCTTTCCCGATATAGCTGCGTGTGATCTCCACGCAATGGCAACCGAGATCCAGGATACAACCACCGCCAGCCTGTTCAAGATCCCAAAACCATTCTGAGTGGGGGCCGGGATGTGTTTCCCTTGATTTGGCCCAAAGAATTCTTCCCAATGCACCGTTTTTTACACTTTCGTGGGCCTTTAGAAACTTAGGCGTGTACACCAGGTCTTCTAAATAGCCATGGAAAATGCCTGCAGTTTCAACCGCATCCAACATGCGTTTGGCTTCTGCTGAATTTCGGCCCAACGGCTTGGTAGTGATCACTGCTTTTTTATGTTTGCAGGCCAACATCACCGCTGCTTCATGCAGATTATTAGGCAACGAAATGCAAACAACATCCACGTCCGGATGTGAGATGGATTCTTCCATGTCGGTTGTCCAATGTTTGCATTTATAATCCTCGGCAAATTTCTTAGCAGATTCTTCACGCCGGGAATAAATAGAAAATATTTCATCTCTGCTGCGTAAACCCTGGATGGAATCAGCATAAAATCTTCCAATAAAGCCTGATCCCAGCATCGATACTCTCATAATTGTTATTTAAATCAGTAGTTAAAAATTAAACCATGGTCACGGGTTCTGCATGAACTGCAGTTCGTTTATTATCAGTAAAAAATAAAACAAACAGCAGGAGAACAACCAGTGATATTCCCGCGGGCACCATCCAGACAGATCTCCAGTTTACTACATTATCTACCGTATAATAGTCTTTGACATAGCCGGATAACAGGGTGCCTATCCACATGCCCACGCCGTAGGTGGCCATGGTGATCATGCCTTGGGCCTGGCTCTGGATCTTCTGTCCTGCTTTACTGTCCGTATAAATTTGTCCCGTTACAAAAAAGAAATCGAAACAAATGCCGTGCATGATGATGCCTGCAAACAACATCCATAAGCCTGCGCCTGCATCACCGTATCCGAACAGCAGGAACCTCACTCCCCAGGCGACCATACCCAGTGCGATCATCCATTTCACACCGAGGCGTCTGAAAAAGAATGGGATCAGCAAGATGAAGAATGCTTCTGAGAATTGTCCGAAGGTCATATTGCTGGTCACGTTTTCCATGCCGGCTTCTGTAAGAAACAGGTTTGTAAAACTATAGTAAAAAGAAAGCGGAATGCAAATGAGCACTGACGAAATAACGAAGATGGTAAACGACCGATCCTTAAATAGTACAAAAGCATCAGCGCCCAGGATCTGTGCAAATGAGGCCTTGGTTCCTTTAGCTTTAGGCGGCGTGTCTGGCAGGAAAAAACTTAGCAAGCCAAGCACCAGGGAAGCGACGGCTGCCATTTTAAAAGTAAGCGCAAGTTGATCAGTGGTGATGTGCAACACTTTGTCTATCATCCAACCCGTTGCGATCCAGCCAATGGTGCCCAGTACCCTGATTGAAGGGAATTCCTTGCTTGGATCCTGCATCTGCCTGAAGGCAACTGCATTGGCAAGTGCTAATGTAGGTGCATATAAAAGTGAGTAGAGGAGGAGCACCCAGTAGAAGCTGCCCGCATTTCCTACCTGGGTAAGGTAAAAAAGGAGTGCAGCGCCGGCGATATGCAGAACACCCAATACTTTTTGTGCCGAAAAATATCTGTCGGCGATCATGCCCACAAAAAATGGTGAGATGATGGTGGCGATGGCCATGGCACTATAGGCTGCTCCAACCTGAAAGCCCTCTGCCCCAAGTACTTTATCCAGATAGGTTCCCATGGTCACATACCAGGAGCCCCAGATGAAAAATTCGAGGAACATCATTACAGAAAGCTGGACCCGTACTTTAGTTTGCATGACCGTTTTTTGGTTGAGGCAGGAAGTTAAGGAAAAACTGGTTTTCCCGGGGTCATTGCTTACTGACTACTTTCTTATAGTATTTACATACTTCCCGCAATCCGCATTCGCCGCATTTAGGATTTCGTGCGAGGCAAACATAACGTCCGTGTAAGATCAACCAGTGATGGGCCTTATGGATCAATTCTTTTGGAATATACCGGATAAGTTGCAGTTCTGTTTGCAAGGGAGTTTTTGCAGCCGTAGTAAGACCGAGCCGTGCAGAGACCCGGAAAACATGGGTGTCAACCGCCATGTTTGGCTGTTGATCAATAACAGAGGTGATCACATTGGCTGTTTTTCGGCCAACGCCTGGAAGCTTCACCAATTCATTCACCGTCATGGGGACATGCCCTCCAAATTCGCTCTGGAGCATATTCGCCATAGCGATCAAATGCTTTGTTTTGTTATTGGGGTATGATATGCTTTTGATGAGCGGGAATAGCTCCTCAAAACTGGCATGCGAAAGCGCCTCGGCAGTAGCGTATTGGTTAAATATGGCCGGAGTGGTCATATTCACCCGCTTGTCGGTGCACTGGGCAGAAAGAATAACGGCTACCAACAACTGATAAGGGTTGTCGTACAGCAATTCGGTCTCGGCCTCGGGAATATGATCTTGGAAATAACTAAGTACGGTAGTGAATAATTCCTTTTTCGTCATTATTCGTCAAACTTAGTATTCATGTAGCAGATGGCAAATTGCGGAAAGCAAGGGGCGGCCGCAGTTCATGTAGCAGATGGTAAATTGCGGAAAGCAAGGGGCGGTGGCCGTCAGCTATCGAATTGTATCAGGTAACTGACAGGGAGCTGCCCATGAGGCGGCTACAAGCCTGAGCCAGTTCGCGCGAATTTCCCCGATCTACGAGTAGATTAAGGCTTACTGCCTGGAGATTAATCGGCTGCTACTGCGGCCTGATCTGCATATTGCATAATTCTGTTGATGCTGCTTTTACGCGGGGCACAATGAATGCTGTCCAGATCGTTTTTAGAAGCTTTTAACGCTTCATATTTCTCTTTCAAGATCCAATCTGAGGCAAGCGCTTCCATTACCAAGCGAGTTTCTTCGGGGGTCATTTCGTTGTACAAAAACCTGATCATGTCTTCAGTCGTAAAGTGGTTCATAATCCTTGATTTACCGGTTAACAAATGGTTGTTTAACGGTTTCCAGGGATAGGATTTTAATTAGTGTTCCAGGGACTAGGTCAGGGTGGTTTCGAATGGGTTGGGGGTCGGTTACCATTAAAAACGGAGATAGTTGACTGATATTGTATGCGGGAGAATTATTTTTCTTCGATCACATAAAGGTCTTCGTTCTCTTTTTTCATCAGGTA
>JANMHK010000068.1:0-6947 GCA_031375135.1 Sphingobacteriales bacterium
ACTCTGTTCAGCACCCTGCAACAAGACCGGACACATTGTAAAATATCTGGTATAACTGGAGGTCAGGAAACGAAAGGTCCGCATATCGGCTGCAGGTGCGCCGTTCAGCATACTTGCCCTGTCAAATGCATAGATGGATGAGCCAATATAGGAAGAATTGAAATCGTTCGTAGTGGCATAGTAACCATCGGTCCACACTGAAAATTTAGGATAATCGGGGAACGCATTTCCTACAGAAGGATAGAAATAGACCCACCATCCGCCTGTGGCATCATTTGTTTGTGACACCGCCATGACTAAACCTTCGATTCCATTGCCCAAGCCTGGAGCGGCTTCAGCACTGTTCCTGAATTCTGTCATCACATACCTGTCTGCGAGTTGATCATATAAAACGATCGGATCACCAAGACCCGGTATGCCGGTAATGATATCAAGGTATTTTGTATCAACCACTAACAATCCGGTAGATTTATCCCAGATCTTGATCTGGGTTCCACTTGTTGCATTCGCGGCCTGAATGATATAGCCTTTTCCTACGGCCACTGTTGGATCTGCCGGGGCTACTGTTGTTGCACCCACACCTCCGTAACCTGCATTATTAACAGGCTCTCCACCAGCAGCTTTGTTGTTGTAAACATTCTGGCGTGCTGCTTCAGACTGGTCAGCACCAGATTCAGCTACTTCCGGCTTTACCGGCTTCTGCCTGGTACCCCAGATCACCCCGTTCCAATCTCTTACGGCCACTTCCTTGTAAGATGCATCAGGTCTTTGATCCTTTAAAGATTTTACATTTCTGTACAATATCCCTTTCACCTCTTTGATCTTTTCAAGACCTGGCTGGGCAATAAGTGATGTGGTAAGAGAAAAGAAGGTAATAGCAATGAGCCAGAAACGATTAATGTTTCTCATGAGTTTGTTTTGAAATCGATGATAAAATGCAATAGGGGCGGAGGAATTTCGCAGGACGATCGCCAGAAAATTAGAAAAATTAATCCTGATATTCTGGAATTTCTATCTGGGAAGTTTAAAATGGCAGGCATTTCGACTGCCAGTGCAAAAAAAAGGGGGGCCAAATGCACCCAAAAAGACGGATATGCGCTGTTATTCATGAAGTTATGAATGGTAAAACTAAAACGGAGAACGATCAGGCGCCTTCATGATTCATCAGAAGACTGAGTGCACCAGAAGGGCATTTTTTCACCTGTTCCACGATTTCTGCCGTTGTAGCCAGCTTCGGATCTATCCAGGGCTTGCGTTTAAAGTCAAATACAGCAGGAAGACCGCGTACACAATTCCCGGAATGTGCACACAAAGAAGGCCGCCAGATGATGGTGACTTCACCATTCGAATATTTCATCGTAATATCTTTCATAAGCCCTGGTATGATTTAAAAAATAAGTCCCATTACGTATTCGTCTATATACCGATCCTCCGATTTCAAATACGTATAATCTTTAAGTCGGCCCTCATTGATAAAGCCCAGTTTTTCGTAAAGCATAACCGCTTTCTCATTGATCGTTGCTACAGTAAGTTCGATCCTCCTATATCCCATATCCTTCACTTTAACAATCACTTCCTGCAACATGATTTCCCCTAGCCCTCGACCTTTAAATTCGTTATCTATCGCAACGCCGCCAAGATAAATGATATGACTGTTCCTGTATTTCATTGGCACCAGTTTAAACATACCGGCATTCATCCCTTCATGCAGGAAAATAAATAACTGTCCCCGGCCCGCCAACTCGTTGAAAATATTCCTGAATTCTTGCTTTTCCATTGGCTCGTACAATAACCATGGGTTATTATCGGGATGCATGTATAAGCCATAAATGAAATCCAGATCACTTGGTGTCGCGGGCCTGTTCATCCTGCAAGTTTAAGGCAAAAAACAACTACTGAACCCCCACCCGCTGTTGTTCCTCAGTAGCGCCACTCACTTTACGTTTGGCGGTGTCTTTAAAGTTTTTGCCAAAACGATAGGTAAAGGCCAAATTCACAACCCTGCTATCCCTGCTCTGCCTGAAATGCTCACGAACTAGCTGGTACCTGATCTGACCATCGATCACCTGCCCGAAGAACATATCACGCACATTCAGCTTCAACGTTCCTTTATCTTTCAACACCATTTTAGAAACCCCTGCAGATACCTGATTAAAAGCTTGAATGGTAAACTGGCCGTCGACATTTTTTGTATTGTAAAAACCTGAAAGTTCGGCCGACCAACCTTTCTTGAACTTAAACTGGTTGTTGATGTTCACCTGGCCATTGTAGGCGTCTGTTTTAATTACATCGTTTAACGACTGGCCCCTTACACTTGCTCTTGCTCCTGTGAATTGCACACTGGCCGACCACCACTTCGCAGGTTTCAACTGGGCGTTGATGGAAAGGCTTAGATTTCTTCTACTCGACAAGTTCCCGTTCGTCAGAATCGTCACTTCACCTTCTGTTCTGAAAATCTGCGAGAACACCTGCGTGGTATGAGCATAGCCCAATGTCGTTGTCAACCAGTTCTTATATGTGTGACCCAGTTCTATATTCCATGTGTACTCCGGCAGCAAATAGGGATTACCTTCCTGGTATGTGTACTGGTTAATAAAAAACAGGAATGGGTTCAGTTGCTGATAAGCAGGCCTGTTGATTCTTCTACCTGTATTCAAACTAAATGTATTTGAAGAGTCCATTTCATAGGTAATGTAGGCAGTAGGAAACAAATTGCCATAGTTACGCGTAAAACTCGAATCATCTTTCTGCGGATTACCCAACTGGTTGCCTTTATACATCGTATGCTCATATCGCAAGCCGGCCTGTGTATTGAACTTGCCCATCTTCTTTTGAAAATTCACGTATGCTGCATTGATATTTTCTTCATAGATAAAATGATTCGTCTTCTCGTAATCGGCGATCCAATCGCCTGTTTCGCGGTTGAAATAGTTGGCTTCATTGTTGGTTTTTACAAGGCTGGACTTCAAACCTGCGTCGAACTTTAAACCATTTTTGAAAGTCTGGCTATAATCGGTTTTTGCAGAATAGATATTAATCACAGATGGAAGATCACCCTTAAGTTCATGATAACCCAAGTTCTCCGCGGGGCTCATCATGATGTTCATGAACAATTGATCATTATCCCCCACGTACCTGATATAGTCCAGATCTGCCGTCAATTCCTGGTCTTTTTTCATCTGATGACGAAGGTTAAAATTTGTAGACCCGTTCTTCCACTTGTTTGTGTTTTCGGAGACTGTATTGACAGCAGTATCCCAAACACCACCGGCATCTTTCAAATAACTAGTGCTATTAGAATTAAATCTGGCATCGTTAATAAACCCACTGGTCGTGATCCCCAGCGTTGTCTTCTTTGACACCATATAGTCCATCCCCATTTTCAAACTATTATTGAAAGGATGGACGATCATATTACTGGGCTGGTCTACAAACCCTGTAATTGTTCCCGATGGAGAAAGATAAGTTCGAAAGATATTAAGGGTGCCATATCCGGGATTTGAATTCACGCTGTAATTAAGAAAAGCATTGAATTTGTTATTCCGATAATTGAGAGCAAGACTGTTGGTGGTTTTATAATACTGGCCCTGACCATATCCCAAGGTCAGGTTCCCATTGAATCCACGCTGTTTCCCTTTTTTTGTTTTGATGTTGATGGCTCCCGCATTACCGGAGGCATCGTACCTGGCTGGCGGATTACTCATCAACTCGATCTGGTCAATTTGATTTGCCGCCATACTGCTGAGCAGGTTGGTCAACTCGGTACCCGAGAGATAACTTGGTTTACCATCGATCATGACCATCACACCCGCCCTGCCCTTCAAACTGATATTGCCATCCCGATCGAGCGAAATGCCAGGAGATTTCTCCAGCACTTCGAGGGCCGTAGCACCAACGTTTGACACAGCCGCATCCACATTCACAATAGTCTTATCAGGCTTCACTTCAAACAAGGGCCTTTTGGCCGTGACCGTGACAGCATCCAATTGCGACTTGCCATCCATGATCAGCTTTAACGTCCCAATACTGGTAGTGGTTGCATCACCGTTGATCTTAATGGAATTAGATTTTCGGCCCGCATAACCAAGCGCTGACGCTGTCACTTCATACACACCAGGATTTATTTTTTCAAAAATAAAATCACCGGATTTGGACGACAGGGAAAACTTTAATACCACACTGTCACTCGCCTTCGTCAGCGACACCGTCGCGTTTTCTATTGGCTGATCCCCTTCCCCAATTAGTTTTCCGGTGATTTTCCCTTCCTGACCCATTGCTGTCTGAATAAAGCCAAATGCTGTAAAAAGCAATCCCAATGCCCATCTCATGATCTACGATTTATTTCGTAAATATGGCCAAAACTAGTTTTCCAGCCAATGAAATTGGGATGAAAGGCGTTTCCAGATGAAGAGATTATGAATGGCGAAAAATGAATATAAAAGGCCCTGTATATCTTATGCCGTTAAAGATTACTCCCGCGGTTGGCGATCAGCATCGAAAAAGAGGCCAGCCAGATGCAGTCCGCTTGTTGACTCGAATTAAATCTAAATTGATTTTACCTACCTTGAACACTATGAAGCGGTCTATTATATTTTTATTGTTTTCCCTTTTTTGTCTTTCTGGATTTGCGCAAAAAGACCTTGTTATTTCGAATGCAAGAATATTGGACGGTACCGGCAACAGCTGGTTCTGGGGTTCTGTGGAAGTAGGCAATGGCAAGATCACCCGTATCACGAAAAACAAAGAAGCTTCACCCGGTTATGCACGTGTGATCGATGCTAAAGGCATGATCGTGTGTCCTGGATTTATTGACGTACATGCCCATATTGAAGGCGGCGTATTCGAAAGGCCAACGGCCGACAACTATATATTTGACGGGGTGACCTCGGTGGTAACGGGCAATTGCGGCGGGGCAGCAGATGATATCGCTGATTTTTTCAGGAAGATAGACAGTATGAAAACGTCCATCAACGTGGCAACACTAGCAGGACATAACAACATACGAAGGCAAATCATGGGACAGGGGAACCGGCAAGCTACCCCGGAAGAAATGAAGCAGATGGAATTGTTGATGGCAAAGGCTATGCAGGATGGCGCAGTAGGGATGTCAACAGGACTGATCTACCTTCCCGGCATGTATGCCAATACAGAAGAGATCGTGAACCTCGCCAAAGTAGCTTCTTCATATGGTGGCGTATATGCTACCCATATGCGTAATGAAGGTCTCAAGGTGGTAGACGCCATCAATGAAGCCCTGACTATTGGCAAACAAGCAAATATTCCAGTGCAGATCTCCCATTTCAAAGTGGCCGGTAATGCAAGTTGGAACAAATCACCTGTTACGTTAGACATGGTAAAGAAGGCCCGTTTGGAAGGATATGATGTTACCATTGATCAATATCCCTATACTGCCTCGTCTACTAACCTGGCCACGCAGATCCCCGACTGGGCATTAGAGGGCGGGTTGGATTCGCTACGCGAAAGAATCAAAGACAAGAAGACCAGGGAAGCGATCAAGAAAGAGATGAAAGACAGTAAGGAAAAAGGCAAAGTAAAAAGTTTTGCATACGCGGTGGTTGCGAATTATGCAAGTGATACCACGCTGAACGGACTGAACATTTCAGAGATCAACAAACTAAAAGGAAGAAAAGCGAACCTGGGTAATGAGTCCGAGACCATCCTCGAGATGCTTGAAAAAGGAAATGCCCAAATGGTATTTCACAGCATGAACGAAGATGATGTGCAGTATTTTGTCAAGTATCCTTTTAATATGCCTGCTGCAGATGGTGGCGTGATCAATGGCCGCGGTGTTCCTCATCCACGAGGTTATGGCACAAATGCGCGGTTCCTGGCCAAATATGTACGCGAGCTCAATCTCGTCTCTTTGGAAGATGCTGTTCGACGCATGACTTCATTGCCTGCCCAGAAGTTCGGATTGAAAGACAGGGGCATGTTGAAAGAAGGAATGGCAGCCGATATCCTGATCATGGATGAAACCAAGGTTGCGGATATGGCAACATTCGAAAAGCCGCATCAATTTTCTGTTGGTATCCCATTCGTGATCGTCAACGGAAAGGTTGTTATCGACGATGGAAAACATACGGGTGAGCGGAGCGGGAGCGCCTTGCGTCGAATGTGATCAATGTGGGATCATTTCCTTGCTCCATTTCCCACATTCACCACATTCATCACATTGCCCCCTACCACGGGTATTTCTGCTTCCCTTTGGTATAGAACCAGATAATCTCATTCATCTCATCATCCTCACCACCGTCTACTTCATCGAACACTTCGTTCATCGACTTCAAGGCATATTTTCTTTCACGGCCCCTTAATGCAGACAGGGGTTTGTTCATTTGATCAAGCGGAATATTATTGGCAAGTTTTGTATAAGGGCCAATTGTTTTTGTAGTAGAAAAACAGTCAAACATCGGCGTCGCTGTTGCATCCATTACATTCATGGGTGGAATGCCGAGGATCTGCTCGATGGTTCTCACCATCGAGGTCTGGTTATAATTTGTAGTGACGAGCTTGCCGGTGCTATAGGCACTAACCGCAAATCCAACGGTCCGGTATCCGGAAACATGATCCCATCCGCCCTGCGAATCATCTTCGGTAATTAAGATCACGGTGGAGTCGTAATATTTGCTATGGGTGATATGTTCAATGATCCGCCCCATGGCCAGGTCATTATCCGCAACCATAGCATAGGGTGTTGGAAAAGATGGTGAGGTTCCTGCGCTGTGATCGTTGGGTAAAGAAAGGATCATCAAATGCGGAAGGCTATCTCCCTGGGTATACATATCCCACTCTTTAATAAATGCATCAGCCCTAAGCTGATCGTTAAAAACCATGTTATCATTGTCGGGAAACTCCGGGGCAATCACTGGCAGCAGCCTTCCTATTGTACTGGTATTTTTCCAATTGGGTGTTCCGCCCGACTGTCG